>JBAXXX010000072.1:0-19898 GCA_037127695.1 Verrucomicrobiia bacterium
GTCCCTCCAGCAACAAAGCCGAAGCAAGCTTCGGGGTATCAGACCCAAAGGGAATGAATGGCCGAGGGCGGGCTGCCTCCCTTGATCCACCGTTTGTCGCGCCACCCTCCCTGCGTCCACCTCTCTGACGTGATTTGGGAGCGCCCATAATCCGCGAGAATTCCTTGCCCTGCCCAAAACGCTTTCTCCAAAACCCGCAACCCCGCGCAGGGTGCAGGAAAAACTTTGCCTCAAAAGGAGTTTGACACTATACGGGGTTCGCGGAATCTCTTCTAACCATGCCAGACCTGCTTAAAATTATCGATAAAAACGTCCCGGCGGTCTTCCTGACCATGGCCGGGTTAACCGCCACCCCCGGAAATGGAGATGCTCATCCGCAGCGCCCCTCCACCCTGCATGGGGTCACGGGATCGGTGAGCCTTTCCGGCAAGGCCTCTGGGATCGTATATACCGGATTTTCTCATAATCTCGCCTGCATCGTCACGATGCGGGTGCTGGGGAGGGAGTCGCCGGGGGAGGAGGAGGTCTCCGATGTGGTCGGAGAATTTACCAACATGATCACGGGAAACCTCAAGTCCCATCTCTGCGATTCCGGATACGACTGCCAGCTCAGCATCCCCACCGTCATGCGGGGCGACGAAATCGAGGTCGTGGCCAAATCGGCCCCGATATGCGTCCGCAATACCTATCGCTTCGAGGAGCTCCAAGAAGAGCTGGTGGTTCTCGTCTTTGCAAAATTGGATACCTGATTTTCATTTTTCATCATTCCAGCCATGGCTGCCCCAAAAATTCTTAGCGTCGATGACAGCAAGATGATCCAGACTTTGATCGGCAAAGGCTTTTCATCTTACAACGTTCAACTTTACTTTGCGAGCAACGGGATCGAAGGCCTGGCCGCCGCCGCCAGGGAGCTTCCGGATGTGATCATTTTGGACGTGACCATGCCGGTGATGGATGGCGTGGAGTGCCTGATGAAGCTCAAAAGCGACTCCTCGCTCCGCGACATTCCTGTGATCATGCTGACGGCCGAGGCCGGGAAGGACAATGTCCTGAAGATCGCCAAGATGGGGGTGCGCGACTACATTGTGAAGCCGTTCACCGAGCAGGCGCTGATCGACCGGGTTTCGAGGGTGATCGACCTGAAAGTCAAAGGCTCCGATGTCGTCAAGAACAAGAGCATCGATGACTCCGCCACCATCCTCGTCATCGATGAGCACGAGACCATCGTCGAGTCCATCCGCAAGGGCCTGACCTCCATGCCTTGGAAAATCATCGGAACGGACGAGTGCGGATCCGCCTCTCAGATGATGGCCAAAGAGCAGCCGGATATCGTCCTGATCAGCTTGTCCCTGCCAAACAAAGCCGCCCTCAGCTTCTACCAAACAATCCGCGCCAACTTCCGCTCGCAGGCCATGCCGATCCTCGGCCTGAGCGTAAAAACGGCCGCGGCGGAGCAGACGGAATGCAAAAATATGGGGTTCAACGGAGTCATCACCAAGCCCATTGACCTGTCGGACCTTGCCGAACGCCTGGCGCGCGCAATGAACCTCGATACTTCCTCGCGTTACTTCCAGATCAAAGAGGACGTGCTTTTTGTCAAAATCCCGAACGGGCTGTCTATTAACGGAGCCTCCGACCTCACACACTACGTCGAGCCAAAGACCAAAGCCCTGGTCGAGGCTGGGATGAACCGCCTGATCATCGACCTCCATGAGGTCGATCGCCTCGAAATCTACATGATCAAGCTGATTCTTGGGCTGGTGACGAACTGCCGCGGATTGGATATCAAATTCCGCCTGGTCGGATCTTCGGAATTCATCAACCAGGCGAAGGCCTACGAGGAAATGACCGAGCTGCAAATATTTCCCTCTGTCGAACAAGCCCTGGCCGATTTCGACAAGTAAGATTTTCCTCATTCCCATCCCGCCGCACCGATGCCTGAGCCAGCTCCCATTTTCCAAAATCTCGTCCCTCAGAAGCAGGGGTTGGTCATCGGCGTGGCGGACATGGCTGTCTCTACCGATCCGGAGGAGATCCTGGTGACGTATGCCCTGGGGTCCTGCCTCGGGATCACCCTGCACGATCCCGGAAAACGCATCGGAGGCCTCCTCCACCTCATGCTTCCGGATTCGCACCTTCACAACCGGACGATCGTCCGTCCGGCCATGTTCCTGGATACCGGCCTGCCCTTGCTCCTGGAAACAATGCTCGACGCCGGGGCCGACCGCCACGCCCTCCGCTGCAAGGTGTTCGGAGGCGCACAGCTGCTCTCTTCCGACAATTTCTTCCGCATTGGCGCGCAGAACGTGGACGCCTGCTACAAGATGACCGCTCACTTGGGCCTGAGGGTGCAGGTCTGGGAGGTCAGCGGCAGCGTCAACCGAACGATTCGGCTGATCAACCAATCCGGAGAGGTGCGGGTGCGGGTTCCGGCAAGGCCAGAATTTATCCGCTGATGAGCAAGCACGCCACGCTTGAGGCCGTGGTGGAGATGACGGACTCCATTCCCTGCGCCCCGCATATTTTGCCGAAGCTCCAGCATTCCCTTCTCGGCACCTATGTCACAACCCAAGAGCTCCAGTCGATCATCGAGCTGGATCCCGGCCTGGCAACTTCGGTCCTCCGCATGGCCAACTCGGCCTACTTTGGGCGCGACCAGAAATGCGAGAGCATCGCCAATGCCATCCTCCTCCTGGGAACTGCCGCCCTCTCCCGCCTCACCGTCACCTCGCAGGCAGGAAACTGGCTGAACCAGCCGATCAAAGGCTATGGCTGGGAGCCCGGGGATCTCTGCCGCCACTCGCTCTGCGTGGCGGTGGCCTCGGAGATTTTGAGCACGGCAACCGGGCTTGCAGACCCGAATGTCGCGTACACTGCAGGCCTGATTTATGATGTGGGAAAGCTGGCCCTAGCCTACGCCAATTCTGAAGGCCTGGCCGAGGTGATCAAGCTGGTGCCCTCGCCTTACCCCACTTGGGAAGAAGCGGAAAATGCGGTCCTCGGCTACTGCTCGACCGATGTTTCCAGGCTGCTTCTCCAGCGCTGGAGCCTCCCCCATGCGCTGATCGAAGTCGCCACCGGCTACCTCCACCCGTCCCGCGTCGCCCCTCAGAACTTCGCTTTGGTGACCACCGTGCATGCCGCAAAAAGCATCGCCACAGAACTGGGCTATGGCATCGGCGTGGACGGGTATTATTTTGAGGTGGACGAGGCCGCCTTGGCGGAAATGAATTTCACCGAGGAATCGCTGCAGGCCTGCGTGCCGGCAATCGTGGAACGCATGGATGCCCTGATCACTCCCGAAGGCATCATCAAGGCACTCTCCTGACCGCCCGCTCCGAGCACAAGGCTGTTATTTGCTGCCAGCGCTGCCACTTGCCGCCTGGCGGGCCTGGCGGGCATGGATCCGAGCCGTAAAAAAATCCCAAACCAAGAGGGAGAGCGGATAGGTGACGATCGAGAGGAGCGCGGCCGATGGCAGGACTCCGACCAGAAACGGGAGCGGTGCCTGTTTCAGCAGTTCGATAATGTCGTGCGTGGGAACCTCCGACGGGCCGTGGCCGAGAATCAGGCAGCCCATGCGGTATTGGGCGTAAATGCACACTGGCATGGTCAGGGGGTTGCTGATCCATGTGGCAGCCACGGCGGCGGGCACGTTCACGCGCGTGAAAAAGGCGAGCAGCCCGGCCCCCAGCGTCTGCCCGGGCGCCGGGATCAAAGCAAAAAATGCCCCGACCGCCATCCCCCCCGCAAACCGCCTGCGCGTCGGATGCCAAAGCTCGTTGTGAAACAGGCGATCTCCGAGCCTCCGGTGCAGCCAAGTTCCACGGATGTGCTTCACCCTCGGAAGATGGCGCAGGTATTTCCCAAGTCGGGTGCGTCTCCAGTGGAGGGGTTTCATTATCTTTTTACGATCATGCTTGCCAACCGGCGAGGGAATGCTTCTTAATGCGTGCCCTTATGAAGAAGATCGAGGCCATCATCAAGCCATTTAAAATGGAAGACGTAAAGGAAGCACTCGCAGAGATCGGCATCGAGGGCATGACGGTCACAGAAGTCAAAGGCTTCGGGCGCCAAAAAGGCCACACAGAAATCTACCGCGGCAGCGAATACACGGTGGACTTCCTCCCCAAGGTCAAATTTGAAGTCGTCGTCACCGATGCCATGGTCGAAAAGGCAGTCGCCGCGATCTCCGCCTCCGCAAAAACCGGGAAAATCGGCGATGGAAAAATCTTCATCCTTCCGATCGAAAACGCGATCCGCATCCGCACAGAAGAAGTCGGAGAGAACGCGATCTGACCGCCGGCGGCAGCCTGTCGCTTGACGATTCATGGATCTGCTCCAGGCATTGATCTTCGGCCTCGTGGAAGGGCTCACGGAGTATCTTCCCGTGAGCTCCACCGGCCACCTCCTGCTCGCCGAGCGGCTGATGGGCATTTCTTCCAGCGAGGCGGCTGACGCGTTCGCCATCTCCATCCAGGCCGGCGCGATCCTGGCTGTCCTCGGGCTCTACCGCCTCCGCGTCGGGCAGATGGCGCTCGGAGTCCTCGGGCGAAACCCGGACGGATGCCGGCTTGCGATGAATATCCTCGCCGCCTTCGTCCCTGCCGCCGTCATCGGATTGCTCTTCGAAAAAACGATCAAAAAATTTCTTTTTGGCGGTGCCGAATGGGGGCTTTGGCCGATTGTTGCAGCGTGGTTTGTGGGGGGGATTGCGATCCTGGCCGTCTCGTTTTTCAAGAAGCGCCAGCCTGGGAATCAGCGTGCGGGCCTGCCGCTGGATGCCTTGACCGTGCGCATGGCGGTGATCGTTGGGGTCGCGCAATGCCTGGCGATGTGGCCGGGGGTCAGCAGGAGCCTGATCACGATCGTTGGCGGCCTGCTCGTCGGGCTTTCTCTCCCTGCCGCTGTAGAGTTCAGCTTTCTTCTGGGCGCCCTCACCCTCTCTGCAGCGACCGCATACGATGTCTTGAAGCACGGGAGGGAGATGCTCGCCACCTTCGGCCCCGCGACCCTCGCCGTCGGGTTCGTTGCCGCATGGCTCTCGGCCGTCCTCGCCGTCAAATGGATGGTCGGCTACCTGACACATCACGGGATGAATGTCTTCGGGTGGTATCGCGTCGGCCTGGCTTGCGTGGTCGCGATCTGGCTCTGGAACCTTCTTCCGTGATTTTTTCCTGCGCCATCTTGCCGCCTTTAATTCCCTGACGGCTCCTTAGCCCAGACAAATCAGCGTCAGAGAGCTGGACGCAGGGAGTGCGGCGCGACAAACGGTAGATCAAGGGAGGCAGCCCGCCCTCGGGCTGCTCGGCGAAGGCGGCCGGGGGCGACCGCCTCCATTCATTGCGCTGACGCGCGGATCATGATCGCCCCCCGCCATCAGCGATTCCGAAAGATAGAAATCTGGGGCGCCTCTGAGCGGCTCAGAGAGAGGAAAAGCGGCAGTTGCCGCTATCTGAAATAGGTCCGAGCATTTTCGCATTCGCATTATTGCGGAAATTTCCACTTGACTCTGATACACTCTCGTATATCAGTCTCTTCATGCGACACCGCATGAGCTTTTCCCCGGAAGAACGCCGACTGCGCAGCGAGCTTCATCGTTTGCTCGAAAATGCCGACGCCTTCATCCACGGCAGCATCATTGAAATGGAGCGCTGCTGCGGCCACCCGAATTGCCGCTGTGTCCTGAAGGGGGAAAAGCACCGGTCCCTCTACCTCTCACAGCACCAGAAAGGACCTCCGCGAATGAAGTGCCTGCCGCGCGATTCTCAGGATCAGGTGCGCCGGTGGGCGGAAAACTACCGGCAGGCACGCGCCCACCTGGAAACCTTGAGTCAACTGAGCTGGCAGAAACTGTTCGTGAAAAAGAAAATCCCCGCACGAAAGGAGAAGGGATCCCCATCCTGAGGCGGCTTCTGGCTTATGGGGAAAAGATCTTCGGCCTCCAGAAACAATGGGGGCTGATCAGGGACGCCCGACCTCAGGGGCAAATCGACACCCCGATTTTTCCGACCTCCTTCTTCCTGATGTTCTTGTGCCGTCTGCCGAGTTTTAACGAGTTGGAAGCCCATCGCGGACGACCGATTTGGAAACGATGGTGCGGGCAAAGGCTTCCCTGCGCCGACGAATGCTCCTATGTCGCCGAGCGGCTCAACCTCGAAGATCTGCGCCGCCTGGTCTTTTCCTTTTACAGCAAGCTGGCGCGCAACAAGGCCCTCAAGTCTCCGGGCGGTCTGCGGTTGGCCATCATCGACGGCCATGAGATCGGCTGCAGCTACAGTCGCTGCTGCGCCAAATGCCTTCAGCGACGGCTCCTGGTTGGAGGAAAGGAGCGCATCCAATATTACCATCGCCTGGTGGCCCTTGAGCTTATTGGCGGAAAGTTGCGCCTGATGGTGGATTGCGAGTTGGTTGCCCCCGGCGAGGACGAAGTCGCCGCCGCACTACGCCTGCTTGGCCGCGTGCTCCAAGATCATCCACGTTGTTTTGACGTGCTGAGTGCCGATGCGATTTACCTGCGTGCCTCCGTGCTCGGGCTCCTTGATGCCCACGGCAAATATCTGGTCGCCACCCTCAAGGAAAACAATCCCGATCTTCTTCGCGATGCCAGAGGACTCTGCGGCAGCCAGACTCCTGTTGTCCGGGAACTGGCCAAAGGACACTTGGAGCGATGGGATATCGAGGGCTTCCGCACGGACTGGTATCAGAAACCACTACGCGTGATTTGTTCCCTGGAGACAACCGAAGTGCGCAGGCGCATCGCCCACAAGTGGGTCGAGGAGAAACCCGTTGTGGACTGGTGGTGGGCGACCACACTGCCAAAGGCTCTGGCACCCACCGAGCGAGTCGCCTCTCAATACGGCCACGGGCGCTGGCAGATCGAAAATGAGGGCTTCAACGAACTTTCCAACCGCTGGCACGCCGACCATTACTTCCATCATCATCCCACCGCCATCACTGCCCTTTGGCTCATCTTGTTTGCCGCCCATGCTCTCTTCCATAGCTTCTGGACGGGCAATCTGAAGTCTGCTCGGCATAAACATCGATCCCTGCAGCATCTCGCTCGCGAGCTGGCCGCAGATCTGATCCAGGACGACCTCTGGCCAGTGCCCAGCTGAGACGGGGCCGATCCTAACCTTCGTTCCTCAGCACGACATGCGCCCGGCCCCGGGCGCTATCGCAGGGCCGTCGGCTTTGCTTGCGCAGAGGCGAAAAATTGCCGGTCTCAGCCCCCTTGCGAATCTGCCCACGGGACTTTCCTCTTCGTGCATCCTCCTAAATCACTCCCTCACAGCGTAAAAAATGTCTCAAACCCCGTCGAATGGCTCATCCTTCGGAATCGCTGCCCCGCCATTGCAAATCTTTGAGGCGCCTGTAAATTGGCCTATTGATGTCCTGCGCATGTTCGAGCACCGGCCCCAGCACCCCCCCCAGCAGCGGCGGCGAAGGGTGGTTTCGCCTGGCGGTGGCCGGGCTTGTGGCCGGGCAGTCCATGGTGATCGGGCTCGCCGTGAACCTCTCCCCGCCCGACGGAACCGCGCGCCTGGTTCTGCATGCTTTGCTGGCCGTTTCGGCCGCCGCCGTTTTTTTTCTGGCAGGCCTTCCGATTTGGCGCGCGGCGATCGCAGCGATGAGGCGCGGGCAGATCGTCATGGAGCAGCTTTTCCTTATCGGGATCGCCGGGGCATTCGGAGCCTCGGTGCATTCGACACTCACTGGGTTCGGGGATGTCTATTATGAGGTCGTCGCGATCCTCGTCGCGATCTACACGTTTGGAAAGCTGATCGGAAAACGGCGTCGGGCTGCCGCGCTCGATGCAGCCCGCTCGCTCGGCGAGGAGTTCGACATCTGCGAGCGGCTTGCTCACGACGGCCTGACCGAGCAGGTTCGCTCGTCCGAGATCGCAGCTGGCGACCGGCTGGTCGTCCGCGCGGCGGCGGCGATTCCGGTGGACGGAATCGTTCTGGAAGGCGTCGGTTTTGTTCAGGAGACCGCTCTGACCGGCGAGCCGTTTCCGGCAGTCAAACGACCGGGGGACGAGGTGCTCGCGGGGTGCTTTTCTGTTGACGGAACCTTTACCATCCGCTCGTCGGTGACGGGAAATGCCCGCCGGCTCGATGCGCTGATCGAGAGCGTGCGCGCCGCGCAGGACCGGCCTTCGGACCTCCAGCATGAGGCCGACCGCGTCGTGGCCTGGTTCCTGCCTTCCGTCCTCACGATCGCGGCCGCGACGTTCGCCGTCTGGACATGGAGGGAGGGCTGGATTGCCGGCCTCTTCAACGCCCTGGCGGTCGTCGTGGTCGCATGCCCGTGCTCGATGGGGCTGGCTACGCCGGTCGGGATCTGGTCGGCGCTCGCCGCCCTCGCCACCAGGGGAGTGATCCCCGGCGACAGCAACCTTGTCGAACGGCTGGCCCGGACGGATACCGTCGTTTTCGACAAGACCGGAACGCTGGGCGAGGAGGTGCTCGAGCGCGTGGATTTTGTCCATGCCGCAGGTGAGGACCGACAGGCGATCCTTCGCGGAGTCGCCTCGCTGGAGGCCTCGAGCAACCACCCTGTCGCACGTGCCTTCCGCATGGCCGGAGCCCTGCCTGTTCCCTCCTCCTCCCTCCCGGGCGCCGGAATCGAGGGCGAGGTGGACGGCTCGGCGCTCCGCGTGGGAAATATTGAAGTGGTGCCGGCCGGCCAGCGATCCGCCGCTCAGGACCTTGCCGCCGGGCTGAAAGGAACCTCCTCCCACCTCGTCTACATGGTAAGGAATTCCCGGCTTGCAGGGGTTGCTCTCCTGCGGGAGAAGCTGCGCGATTCGGCGCAGGCAACGATTCGCGAGATCGAATCGCTCGGCCTGCGGTGCGAGGTGATGACCGGCGACCGGCCGGAGGCGGCCGCGATCCATGGGCTTCCCAACGTCAGTGCCGGCCTCACGCCGGACGCCAAGGCCGAGCTTGTCGCCTCGCTCAAAGCCGAGGGCCGCCGGGTGCTCTTCGTCGGCGACGGGATCAATGACGCGCCGGCCATGGCGGAATCCGACGTGTCCTTCTCGATCGGCACCGGCAGCGCGCTTGCCCGGGAAACCGCGTCGGCCGAGATCACCGACCTCCAAGCGATCCCCTTTGCCATCGCCCGCTGCCGGCTGGCCGTCCGGGCGATCCGCAGCAATCTGGTTTTTTCTGCGGCCTACAACGCCATCGGCATCGTGCTCGCAGCATCCGGCCTCCTGCATCCCATCTCCGCGTCGCTCCTGATGCTGACATCGAGCTTCATCGTGACATGGCGGGCACTGCGCGGAACCCAAACCGCTTCGGGGATGCGCCCCCTGCAACAGTAGCGATCTTTTTTCGTTCGCTAAACCTTTCGGGTCAGCTTACTGTTTCTTCCTAGAAAAACACCCGCCATGACACACTCCGATTTCCTCGTCAAACCCGGCCGCAAAGTCAGCTTGAAAGATTTTGATGCGGGTGCGCACGGGGAGTTTGACTCGAAGGATGCAGCGTCGGAGAAGCTTGCGGCGGACATCCGGGCGCTCGCCGAGATGCAGGACATCTTCTATGCTTCCGACACCTACTCCCTGCTGATCATTTTTCAGGCGATGGATGCGGCCGGCAAGGACGGGGCGATCAAGCACGTCATGAGCGGGCTCAACCCGCAGGGGTGCCAGGTGGCCTCGTTCAAAGCCCCTTCGTCTCTCGAGCTCGACCACGACTACCTCTGGCGCTCAACGATCGCGCTCCCCGAGCGCGGGCACATCGGGATATTCAACCGCTCGTATTATGAGGAGCTCCTCGTCGTGCGCGTCCATCCCCAAATCCTCGACGCCCAGAAACTTCCTGAAAAGCTTAAGAAGGAGGGGATCTGGAAGCGCCGGTACCAGGAGATCAACTACTTCGAGCAATACCTCACCGACAACGGCACGAAGATCGTCAAATTCTTTTTGAACCTCTCGAAGGGCGAGCAGAAGAGGCGGTTCCTCGAGCGGATCAATAATCCGGCCAAGAACTGGAAGCTGTCGCCTGCCGACGTCAAGGAGCGCGCGTTCTGGGACGACTACGAGCGGGCATACGAGGAGGTGCTCGCGCACACGAGCACCGAGGCCGCCCCGTGGTATGTCGTGCCCGCCGACCACAAGTGGTTCACCCGGACGGTCATCGCGGACGTCCTGGTCAAAACCCTCAAGTCCCTCCACTGCCATTACCCGGAGCCGGACAAAGCCCACCTTGCCGCACTTCAGGAGTCAAAAAAGGTGCTCGAAGCCGAGTAGGGAACAATCTCCTAAGGCTCAGGCGCCCTCTCACCCGATGAGCTCTCGGAGATCGTCGTCGGTGGCATGGACGGATTCCGAATCGAGAAGCCCGGCGATCAGCTCGCGCTTTTTCTCCTGCATCGCGACGACCCTGTGCTCGACGGTGTCGCGGGCGATCAGCTTGATCGATGTCACGACCTGGGTTTGTCCGATCCGGTGGGCGCGGTCGGTCGCCTGGGCTTCGACGGCAGGGTTCCACCACGGGTCGAAGTGGATGACGGTATCTGCCGCCGTAAGATTGAGGCCGGTCCCTCCCGCCTTCAAGCTGATGAGAAAGACCGGGGTCGCCGGGCCGGACTGAAACTTTTCGACGGCGCCCGCCCGGTCTTTTGTTGAGCCGTCGAGCCGGCACCACCCGATGCCGGCCTCGTCGAGGGCCGGAGCGATCAGGTCGAGCATCGAGGTGAACTGGCTGAAGACCAACACCCGGTGGCCGCCGTCCACCGCCTCCCCAACGAGCTCGAGCAGCGCGTCGAGCTTGGCGGAGGCCCCGGGAGCCGCTTTCGGGTCGAGCAGCCGCAGGTCGCAGCAGGCCTGGCGCAGGCGCAGGAGCGCCGTCAGAACCTTCATCCGGGCCTTGCCTCCGGACTCCTTGAGGGCGTCCACCTCGGCGCGCGCGGCGATCTGGAGGCTGGTGTAAACGGACTTCTGCTCGGGCGTCAGCTCGACCTCCACAACCTGCTCGATTTTCTCCGGCAGGTCGGGCAGGAGGTCGGCCTTCTTCCGGCGGAGCAGGCAGGGACGAACCCGGCGGTTCAGCCGGGCCCAAAGCTGGCCGCGCTCGCCATCGAGGAACGGCTTGACATACCGCTCCTGAAAATCTTTCCGGCCGCCAAGGTAGCCGGGCAGCACGAAATCAAAGAGCGACCAGATGTCGCACAATGAGTTTTCGAGCGGCGTGCCGGTGAGGATGAACCTCGCTTCCGCATCCAGCGCGCAGGCCGCTTTGGCGTTCTGGCTGTCGGGGTTTTTGATGTGTTGAGCCTCATCGAGGATGACCGTCGAAAAGCGCATGCCGCGGTAGCGGGCGATGTCGCGCCGGAGGAGCGCGTAGCTCGTGACCGCGATGTCGGCGGATGGGATCCCGCCGATCAGGCCCTCGCGCTCGGCCCCTTCTATCGCCACGACGCGCAGCCCCGGGGTGAACTTCGCCGCCTCGCGCTGCCAGTTCCACACCAGCGAGGACGGGCAGACGACGAGGTGCGGGCCCGGATGGCACTCCAGCAGGGCGAGCGCCTGCACGGTTTTTCCGAGGCCCATCTCGTCGGCGAGGATCCCGCCGGATTTTGATCGTGCCAGGTGGAGCAGCCATCGCGCGCCATCAACCTGGTACGGCCTCAGCCGGATGCCGAGCGGCCCGATGGGAAGCTCTGGCGGCGGGGCCGAAATGGATTTCCCGCTCCAGAGCGCCACGCTCTCTTCAAGGTATCCGCGCTGTGCCGGCCGCACGCGATAGACCCCCCGCTCCTGCGTGGGGTCGCAGTCGCGCAGGACTTCTTCCAAATCTGCCGCAAGGTCCGCGTCCGGCACTGCAAGGCGGCCGCCCTTCAGCTTCAGGTGCGGGCTGCCGCTCCGCAAAAGCCGCTCCACATCCTGCGGAGCAAGCACGGCCTCGCTTCCGGCCGTGAAATGGACGTGGAAATCCAGCCACCCATCGCCTTTTTCCCGAAGGGCAAAATGCGGCTCGATCCTGACGATGTCGCGCGTGACGTGAGTGAACCGCTCGCCTTCCCGGACATCCCACATCTTGCGAAGCCGCGGGAGCCCGGACGCAAAAAACTTCATGGCGGCCGCCTCTCCCCGCAGGGCCGCCTTGCCGCGGAAATCTTCAAACCCGCAGGCGATGAGCTCGCCGAGCGCCTGCGCCTCCGCGGCAGGGTTCGCCTCGCCGGGCCTCGTGTATTGAAAAGAAATCTCAGCCTCAAGGTGCCTGAGCGAGCCTTCCAGAAGAAGCTTCACGGCCGGAATCTCTGCGGTCGCCCGAGCGCGCGGCGCGGCCGCTGGCTCGGCGGCGGAACGCCTGCCGGCAGACGGGTTCAGCACCTCGAGCCCGACGGCCACCGCATGCGCGCAGATGATCCCCCGTGCCCGCGAGTCCCGGCACGGGCAGATGTTCTCGACGTCCGTCGCGCCTCGGATCATCAGCCCGGAAAGAAAAAGTTTCCCGTCCGAGGAGATCTTTCCTTTGAGCACCGGGGGCTCGTAGGAGGCCTCGGAAACCCGCCCGGCCGCGCGGATCGAACGGGCCTCTTTGAAAACCGGCCATCCGCACATCGCAACCAGAAATTTCTCCGTGAGCTCCATGCGGTTTGTTTTACCCCAATCTCCGCAGTTCAAAAGCAAAGTCAGGAAAATAAAAAGGTTTGACGTCCTGGAGGAGTTTTATAATGTATCCGGCTCCACTGATCCGATTTTATGAAACGCACATACCAGCCTTCGAAACGCACGCGCAAGCACCAGTTTGGGTTCCGAGCGCGCATGAAAACCAAGGCGGGCCGCGAAATCCTGAACCGCCGCCGCCAGCGGGGACGCAAGCGGCTCCTGCCAAAGGGTGTCGAAATCCACTACGCCCGCCACACCGAAGCCTGAGCGCCGGACATTTCCGAAGTCTGCTCGCCTCCGCGACGGACGGGATTTTTCCAGCGTCCGGGAGGGCGGGAAAGTCGCGCAAGGCCGCCTGTTGAGGCTGGCTTTTTTCCGTCCATCAAGCGAGGGGGAAGCGAGGGCCGGGATCATCACTTCCAAGCGCGTCGGGGGGGCGGTGGTGAGAAACAAAGTCCGGCGGCGCCTGCGCGAGCTGATCCGCTTCGATCGCGCGCAATTTCCGCCCGGCAGCCTGATCGTCGTGATCGCCAAGTCCACCGCCGCAGCGGTCGGCTTTGAAGAATTGAGAGCAGAATGGTTGCTTCTTGCCCGCCGACTTTCTATTTTGCCGCCTCTCCCATGATTTCCCTTTTCATTTTTCTGATCCGAATTTACCAGCGCGCGGCATCTCCGGTGCTGCAGGTGGTGTGCGGGCCCGGCTGCGGGTGCCGGTTCGAGCCGACGTGCTCGGAGTATTTTATCCAGGCCCTGCGCGGGCATGGACTTCTCAAAGGGCTCGGCCTCGGAATTGGCCGGATCGCCCGCTGTCACCCGTGGGGCGGATGCGGGTATGACCCAGTGCCTTCCGCCTTGAAGACTCTGAACTGATGGACCGTAAAGCCTGGATCGCAATCGCCCTGTCCGTCGCCGGACTTTTTGCCTGGCAGTGGTATGTCAGCAAATATCAAATTCTTTCTGCTCCGGCTGCGAAGCCCGCCCAGCCTGCCGAGGCCGCGCCCGGATCGGCCTCTGCGCCACCGGCGCCCCTTGCGTCTCCGGTCCCTGGGGCTCCGGCTGCGGCGGCTGCACCATCGCATCCGGTCATGGCCCCGCGCGCGGAGAGCCTTTCGGCCGAAAGCGCGGAGTTCATTTTCAACAACGACGTGGGCGGGATCGAGGAGGTGATCCTGCTGATGCACCAGGGGGAAAACGAGCGGAGCGTCTCCCTGAACCGCGACCGGGGGATGCCGATCGGGGCGCTGGGCTTCGTCCCTGGCGAGGTCTTCGGGGGATTTGAGATGCGCGCCGACCGGTCGAAGCGGGAGGTCACATTCTCGAAGGCCGCCCCCGATGGGCTGGAGATCACCAAGCGGTTTATCCTGCCTCCTGCCTCGGAGAAAAAGCGCCTCTACACCGTGGCCCTTGAGGTTTCCTTCCGCAACCCCGGCGCGGCAGAGCTCCCGGTGCCGGCCTTTTTTGTCAGCGCCGGCGGGGCCGCTCCGATCCACCCGACCGACCTGCCCATGTACACCTGCTTCGACTGGTCGAATGCCGGAAAGATGACGTCCATCGACGTCAATTGGTTTTCTGCGAGCAGCGTCCCCGTCTTGGGGATCCCGCTGCGCGGCGAGCGCCCGCTCTACCTCGAAAGCAAGCCCGACGTCCAATGGGCGGCCGTGGCCAGCCAGTATTTCTGCACGATCGTCACCTCCAAGGAGCCGTCCGCCTCGGTCTGGTCCAAGCGGTTCGATACCAAAAAGGCAAACAACACCCCTGTGTTTGGAATCCAGGGCGCCGTCGGGCTCAACGGGTTTTCTTTGGCGCCCGGCGCGACGGCCACCAAAAGCTTTGAGATTTACGCCGGGCCAAAAGATCTCTCGCTCCTGAGGCAGCTTGGAGGCAATCAGGACGCCGTCCTGAACTTCGGAATGTTCGGTTTCGTCAGCGAGTTCCTCCTCTGGGCGATGAACCACCTGAAGGGGTGGCTCGGCTCGTATGCCGCCGCGATCATCGTCCTCACCCTCTGCATCAAGTCCGCCCTCTGGCCGATCCAAAACAAGGCGACGAACGAGATGCGCAAGATGTCTTCGCTCTCCCCGCTGATGACCTCGCTGAAGGAGAAATACAAGGACGACCCGCAGAAGATGAACGAGGAGACGATGAAGCTCTACCGCGAATACGGGGTCAACCCGCTAAGCGGGTGCTTCCCGATGCTCATCCAGATCCCGATTTTCTTCGGGTTCTACGCGATGCTCGGCACGGCGATCGAGCTTCGGAACAGCTCGTTCTTCTGGATCCACGACCTTTCGCAGCCGGATACCATCACCCACATGCTCGGGTTTCCGATCAATCTCCTGCCGCTGATCATGTCCTGCACGATGATCTGGCAGATGGTCATCAGCCCGAAGAGCGGGGACGCCAACCAGCAGCGGATCCTCTACTTCATGCCGGTCATCTTCCTGGTCTTCTGCTACAATTACGCCAGCGGGCTCGCACTTTATTGGACAACGCAGAATATCTTTTCTATTGTCCAGCTCTACCTGACGCGCAACAAGCCGCTGCCGACGCTCCAGAAGAAAAGCGTCGTGGCCCGCCGCGATGCCGCCAGCGCCAAGAAGCAAAAGAAAAAGCGACCATGAACCAGACACCCGCTGAAGTCCTCGATACCATTCTCGGATACCTTGGCTTTGTCGTCGAAATCCAGAAGCAGGAGCGCGACGGCCACGAGGTTCTCCAGATTCTCACCCACGAGCCCGAGCGCCTGATCGGGCGCAACGATGCGGTCATTGACGACCTCCAGTACCTCGTCAACCGCGTGCTGGTCGCCCAGGACCCTCCGGGCCCGCGCGTAGCCGTTGATGTCGAGCACCACCGCGCCATGCGCGATGATACGCTCGTGGAAAAAGTCCGCCACCTTGCCCAGGCCGTCCGCTCGACCGGGCGACCGATCCAGACCGAACCCCTCAACTCCTACGACCGCCGGATCGTCCACCACGCATTCAAAGACGACCCGAAAATTGCGACATGGAGCCCGCAGGACGACTCGCGGATGAAGCGGATCACGCTCCGGCTGCGCCCGAAAGCCTGACCGGCTGCACCAGCAGGGATGGATCCGGCAAGAACGGTCGCCGAGCTGAAGGAGCTGCGGGCGCTCACAGGTGATGAAAACGGCGCCCAGAGGGTCGCATTCACCCCAGCATGGGCGAGGGCCAGAGCATTTCTTCAAGACAAGCTCGCCGGGCTCCCGCTGGAGGCGCACACCGATGCGGCGGGAAATTTCTGGGCCACCCTGCGCGGGGATTCCGCCAAATCGCTTCTCATCGGCGGGCACATGGATTCCGTGCCGGATGGCGGCTGGCTCGACGGGTGCCTGAACTCGCTTGCCGGAGCCGGGATCCTGCGGCGGCTGGCGGAGGAATTCCAAGGGGTTCCCCCGGTCACCGTCCGCCTCGTGGACTGGGCGGACGAGGAGGGCGCACGGTTCGGAAAAAGCCTGTTCGGATCGTCCGCCTGCGCCGGATCGCTCGACATCGGGGAGGCGCGCGGGCTGCGCGACAGCCGGGGAGTCAGCCTGCCGGAGGCCCTGAGGGGCGCCGGATTGGATTTTGAAAGGATTCAGGAGTCCAGGGCAGAGCTGGAAAATGCGGCGGCCTACATCGAGCTCCACATCGAGCAGGGGCCGGTGCTCCTCGACCTGGGGCTCGCCCTCGGAAGCGTGCTCGGAACGTTCGGGGTCGAGCGCCATGCCATCTCGTTCTCCGGGCAGGCCGCGCACTCCGGAAGCACGCCGATGAACAGGAGGCGCGACGCGTTCCTGGCCGCCGCAAAAATGGCTCCGGAAATCTACCGGATCGCCGAGCGCCACGGCGGGGTCTGCACGATCGGGTCCTGCACGACCGATCCCGGGATCGCCACCAGCGTGGCAGCCGGATGCCGGATCCTGCTTGACCAGCGGCACATCCACGCCGACTCCCTCGCCGCCATGCTCTCGGATGCCTGCGCTGCGGCGGACCGGTTTGCCGCAGAGGGCGGCGTGGAGGTTCAGTGGCAGCGCCTCTGCCGGGTCGATCCGATCCGCTTCCACGACGATCTTGTCAGCCTCTGCGATGAGGCGATCCTGGAAACTTGCGGAGCGACCCACCGGATGTCATCCGGCCCGCTGCACGACGCCTCGTCCATGGCAAGGGCCGGGATTCCGACCGCCATGATGTTCGTCCAGAGCCTGCACGGGATCAGCCACAACCGCATCGAGGACACCGGGGAGGAACACCTCGAGGCCGCCGTACGGGCCTTCGACCGGCTGGCATCGAAAACCATCGCCTGGCTGGACCGCCGAGCATCCTGATCAGCAGGGCCATAGCAGAAGAAGGTTTGACAATCTCTTTCTCCTCCTTCTGGTCGCGCACGCTTGGGAAAAACGCGTCGCCTTTACTATCAACGGCCATTTGTCACGGACTCTTGAAACGCGAGGTTCCGCCATACACCTTGTGGAGCGTGCAGGTATGGGAATACCAGTGTTGCCTTATCTCTGCCGCCAATAAACTGAGCGGGGAGATTATATGCGCGATACCGCTCAATTACGCATTGGCGGCTTGACATGAGTTTTCCGAATAGGAAGCATGCCCGGCTTCAATGGGCTCTTCACCAACTTCCATTCTGATTGCGGTCTTTCTGGCAGGCGCGTTTTCGCTTTCCTCGGCCAGTGCCTTGACATTTGAAGCGTGGCAGGCAACCAGATTTTCCGCAGGCCAGTTGTCGGACCCTGCGATTTCCGGGCCGAATGCGGATCCTGATGGGGACGGGCGGGTGAACCTCACTGAATACGCTTTCGGGTTGGATCCTCTCATGGCTGATCAAGATGAATCTACGACAGTCCCCGGCCCCAACGGGATGACGCTCACCTTTCCAGAGGCGGTAGCCGCGACGGATTTGCTCTACCACTTGGAAGAATCGCCGGACCTCGCCCATTGGATCACCCCCAATTCTGCGAATCGCACTGTGCTGGCGAATGATGGAACAATACGGCTTGTCTCAATTTTCAACCCGAATGCCCCCGCCGCTCCACTCATATGGTTCAACAGGCTGCGTGTGCTCATCACCCCAGACGGGACAGAACCATTGGCAGCACCCAGCCGAGTTGATGCAAAGATCCAGATTCCTCTGAAAATCAAGGTTGGCTGGAATGACGGCACAAAAATCGAAACAGGATTTTCTGTTGAGAAGCGAGTGGGGCCATCCGGGGGTTGGGGAGAAATTGCCCTGACTGGGGCGGATATCAACTCGTTCATGGATTTGGACATCGTGGGCAGCACGGAATACACCTACCGGGTGAGTGCCGTTCAGGGCGAATTCGCCTCCGATCCCTCAAACGAGTTCACCATCACGACCCCGCTTGACACCGATGGGGATGGAATTCCCGATGACATGGAAGCCACCTATGGCACGAATCCCATGGTGTTCTCCTCTGGCAACAACGGCATTCCCGATGGATGGTGGATTGAGTATGGAATGAGCCCATTCAGCGACCCGAACGCGGACCCTGACGGCGATGGCCGGAGCAATTACCAGGAATTCTTGGACGGAACGGATCCGATGACTGCTGACACCGCCACAAACGGCGGGGCAGGAGCGCCATTAACCCCTACCGGGTTGGCGCTGACGCCCCTTGAGAATGGACACAATGAACTGACCTGGACGAACCACAGCGCGGCCTCTGGGATTATCATTGAACGCACAGAAGACGGATCAAACTGGCGGACAGTTGGAGTTGTTTCTGGATCGAAAACAACATTTTCCGATGCGACAGCAATCGCCGAAACCGTCTATTTCTACCGGCTCGTCGCCTTCAATTGAGCGCAATGAACCTTCGAAGGCATTTTCTTTTCGGCGCAACGGCCATGCTGGCATTAACGGCTCCCTTCATTCGGGCGGCCACAATAAGCGAACCGACAGTCCCGATTTCGAACTATCCGGACGAGGATCTGGATCAGGATGGACTGACGAATTCCGAGGAAGCGGAAAGAGGCACAAACCCCAACAAGACAGACACAGACGATGACGGGATGCCGGATCTCGTCGATGCTGTCGGATATGATCCGTTCTTTACTTTCCCGGCGGCCTCCGAAGGGAGGTATGCCATCATTGATCTCGGGGTATTGCCAGCGGGAACCATAGTGAGATCAGTAAATAATCTTGGCCAGGTTGTCGTTTCACATTCCGACTGGCAGATTCCAGATCAGACATGGTTTGAGATTCGAGATCCAAAATCTGCGCCAATCAGAAAGGCTGGCACATTTTATGACATGAATAATCTCGGAGTCTACCTATATATTGCGCCCACGACTACTGCTCCGGTTGCCCACGACTCACCTTCGGATCCTATAATGACCCTGGGGTACCAAGGGGCCGAGTCTGCAGTTTGTAAATCGGTTTTCGGCCTCGTTCCGTCGACGCACACGGTTATCAGCTATGAACCAAATTGGGAGACAGAATACGGATCTGCGATCAGACACAGCTTTGGAAACATATTTAGCGCAAGGCTTCTTGATTCCGGAGATATTGTGTCACGATATCAGATGTTTGATACAGAGTTTTACTACAACCGCAGAATGGACATGTCAGTTTGGAATCTTCCGGTTCGCTATGATTATGGAAATAATTCGGGTGACGTTGGTGCAATATTGACGAAAACAACCATTAAATACAAAGTTCATGGATTAGGTGGTTGGACATACACTATTACCGACACAGATCCTCCTCCGATCGGGGCCGGAAACGAGACGTTGACTGGAGACTGGGTTGACAGTCTTGTTTTCGACCACTCGACGGATTGGGGGGCGAAGGTTGGGGCAAACTGGACATTCAGCGATGGGAATAGTGTTCCAACGACCGAATATCCCGGGTTGATTTGCAAGGCAGTAGGAAGATTGGGCGGCCAGGCTGGGCTTTGGAAAAGCTGGCAAAGCCCTTCAACTCTTTCTCTGTCGGGCCCAACGACTGGAAGTTCTATCCGGACCGGTAACAAAGGCAAAGAGCTTATTGTAACGAAGATATCGGATAGGCTCATGCAGTTATCTGCAGGAGTTTTCTGGCGGAACGGACGAGTTCTCAGCAATGAAAGACTTATCGGTAATCAGAGTTCATGGGGAGGGCTTCAGATAAATGCCATGTCTGACGACGGAACGTTTTTGGCGGCCTCGGCAAAAAAGACAGCAGACGGAAGCAGTCACTCAGTCTTGCTTGTTCCTATGGATATCGCGGTTGATGCCAACAGGGATGGGGTTATCAAGTT
>JBAXXX010000073.1:0-19538 GCA_037127695.1 Verrucomicrobiia bacterium
CGGTCGGCAGCGAGTCGAGAGCTTTCGTGCTCGCGAGCTTGACCGTCTTCAGGCACGCCTCGGACGAGGTGCCGCCGATCACGAAGACGAGGTGGTAGGGCGGGCAGGCAGCCGTCCCAAGTGTCTGCATCTTCTCGATCAGATACTTCTCGAGGCTCGCCGGATTGAGGAGCGCCTTGGTCTCCTGGAAAAGATAGGTCTTGTTCGCCGAGCCTCCGCCTTTGGCAACGAAGAGGAATTCATACGCCATGCCATCGGCGGCGTAGATGTCGATCTGCGCGGGGAGGTTTGTCCCGGTGTTGACCTCATCATACATCGTGAGCGGGGCCGTCTGCGAGTAGCGAAGGTTTTCTCCGGTGTAAGTGTTGTAAACCCCCCGGGAGATCGCCTCCTCATCGTGCCCGCCCGTCCAGACCTGCTGGCCCTTTTTTCCGACAACCGTCGCCGTGCCGGTATCCTGACAAAACGGCAGGACCCCCTGCGCGGCGACCTCCGCGTTGCGCAGGAGCGTGAGCGCCACGGTCTGGTCGTTCGTGCTTGCCTCCGGGTCGTCGAGGATCGCCGCCACCTGGGCGAGGTGCGCCGGACGCAGCAGAAACGAGGCGTCCCGCATCGCCATCTGCGCAAGGTATGTCAGCCCCTCCGGCTCAATTTTCAGCATCGGAATGCCGTCAAACGTGGCGGTGGAAACAAACTCGCCAGTCAGGTTTCTATACTCGGTCGCATCCTCGCCGAGAGGAAACGGTTTCTGGAATTTGAAAGGAGGTGGGGTTTTTGCCATGGCTTCGTGGTTTGAGAAGGAGTTATGGTGGCAGATCGGATCGCATCCCGCAACCTGAATGGTTCGGCCCCGATCCGCGCGTCAGCGCAATGAGTGGCGAGCGGTCGCCCCCGGCCGCCTGGGTTGGGTTTTTGCAGAGGGCCCCGCTGAGCAGGCCGAGGGCGACCTGCCTCCCTTCGGAAAATGCCTGAAAATGGATTTTCTCCGTGTGCTCTGCGTTCTCCGTGTGAGGCATCCGCCGAATCAGGTCGCGCAGGCATCTCGCCGAGTTGCCAGGATTTCTTTGGAGGGCGGCCTGCCTCCCTTGATCTACCGCTTGTCGCGCCACCCTCCCTGCGTCCAGCTCTCTGACGTGATTGGGGTTCGGCAGATTTTCGGTTCGCATGCGCGAAATCCTTGTCCATAATCTCCGGCATGGAAGAATCATTTCCCAAAGGCCATGTCGAATCGCTCTGGGCGCCATGGCGGGTCGAGTATTTTGAAGCCGAGCACCGGGCCGGGAGGGATTTTCTGAGCGAGGCCGCGCAGTCTGGCGACGACGCATCCCACCTCGTGGTTGCCAGGCGGAAGTCCGCGTTCCTGATCATGAACAAATACCCGTATTCCGCAGGGCACCTCATGGCGGTCCCCTACCGGAAGACCAGCAACATGGAGGATCTCGCCGAGGGCGAGGTGCTGGAGCTTTGGGAGCTCGCGATCCATGCGCAGCGCCTCTTGGAAAAGGCCGTTCGCGCCCAAGGATTCAATGTGGGGTGGAACCTCGGGAGCGCGTCAGGCGCGGGCGTGGACGACCACCTTCACATCCACATCGTCCCGCGCTGGGCCGGGGATGCAAACTTCATGGCCGTTATCGGCGGCACGCGCATCATCCCCGAGGGGCTCCAGCCGCTCTACGAACGGCTCCTCTCGATCCAGAAGGACCTCACATGAAGTTTTCCGCGCTCGGAGATCTCCTTTCCGGAGGCAGCGGGATCGAGCATCTGATGGACGACCTCGGCCACGCGCTTGCAGCATCCGGCGGAGCCTCCCCGCACATGCTCGGAGGAGGAAACCCGGCTCACATCCCGGAGATGGAAGCGGTTTGGGCGAAGCGCATGCGCGAGATCTCCGGCGACCCGGAATCCTTCCGCCGAACGCTCGCGATCTACGACCCGCCCCGGGGAAACCCCGGAACGATCGCCGCGCTGGCCGCGCTCCTGAACAAGGAATACGGATGGCCGGTCGGGCCGGAAAATATCGCCGTCACCCCCGGCGGGCAGACCGCATTTTTTTTCCTTTTCAACCTGCTCGGCGGCCGCCGCGCCGACGGCTCGCCAGGGAAAATCCTTTTTCCGCTGATGCCGGAATACATTGGCTACGCGAACCAGGCGCTCGAGCCCGGGATGTTCACGTCCCTGCGGCCGAGGATCGAGCGGATCGGCGCGCACGGGTTCAAATACCATCTGGATTTTGAGCGCCTTGACCCCGGCCCCGATGTCGGGGCGATGTGCGTCTCCCGCCCGACAAACCCGAGCGGAAACCTGATCTCCGACAGCGAGCTCGCCCGGCTGGCTCTCGTTGCCGAAGCGCGCGGGATCCCGCTCATCATCGACAATGCGTATGGCTGGCCGTTCCCAGGGATCGTCTTCGGCGAGGCGGCTCCGCTCTGGACGAGCGAGACGATCCACGTGATGAGCCTCTCGAAATTCGGCCTGCCCGGCACCCGCACCGCATTTGTCGTCGCCCCGCCACGCATCGCCTCAGCGATTTCCTCGATGATGGCCGTCACCGGGCTTGCAAACGGAAATTTTGGTCAGGCGATCACGGCCCCGCTGATCGCCAGCGGGGAGATCCTTCGCCTGAGCCGCGAGGTCATCCGGCCGTTTTACCTGCGGAAGCGGAATGCTGCCCTGGAGGCGGTCGCCGAGCATTTTCCTGACGACGTGCCCTACGCCATCCACCAGAGCGAGGGGGCGATGTTCCTCTGGATCTGGATCGAGCGGTCCCCTCGCTCGTCGCGCGAGCTCTACGAGGCACTCAAGGCGCGAGGCGTGCTCGTCGTCCCGGGGGAATACTTCTTTTTTGGGGAGGCAGACGACGGGTGGAAGCACCGCCACGAGTGCCTGCGCATCTCGTTCGCCATGGATGACAGCGACGTGCGCGCCGGGCTGAAGCTGATCGGCGAGGAGATGAAGAGATCCCCTTGACCCTCATTGCCCGGAGAGCTGCCCCGGTGCTTTTCACCTCCCAGAAGGAGGGATCGACTCATCGATATCGAGGAACGCCAATACGGTTTTTGCGAAGGCGGCCGGGGTCTGCGCCATCAGCCCATGCTCTCCATTTTTGAATTGGGCCAGCCATGCCCCGGGAACTGTTGCGGCAAGATTCTTTGAGCTTTCAACGCCGACCACCTCATCCGCGGTTCCGACGAGAAACATGACTTGGTTCGCAACCTTTGCCATCCTGTCCAACGGGGTCTTCCAATGCGTCGTTGCCTCGATCTGACGCCAAACGATCTGCATCGTCGGAGAGTTGGCAGGCGGAGCCTTTCCTTTCAATACGTCCGCGACGCGGCTTCCATCGGTGGAGGTCGCGTAGATGACCGCCTTGCTGACCCTTTGCGGATATTCCAGAAGAAGCTCCTGCGCGATCGTGCTCCCCATGGAAAAGCCCAAGACATGCGCCTTGCCAACCTGAAGCGCATCAAGAAGGGCGATGACGTCATCCGCGAACAATTTGTATGTGAACGTGGCATCGTTTGCCGTGGAGTAGCCCATCCCGCGGTTATCCAAAATAATAAGCTGGTATTGTTTTGACAGTGCGTCGACAACCTCCTGCGGCCAACGATCGGTCGTATTGCCAAGGCCAACGATCATCACCAGCGGCTGGCCTGCGCCGATCAGCTTGTAGCCAATCTTTATTCCGTTTGCAGAGATTTGATAAACGCAGTTGCTGGCGCCATCCTCCCCCACCTTCTCGCCAACGGGCTGGATTGGAATGCCGGCCGCCACTGAAAGATGGTGGGCGAGCACCGCAAGAACAAACAGGACAGATTTTTTCATAGGCTCGGCCAAGATACGCAGATCGATGCGACAATCAGCGAGAAAAGCATCGGGGGGCGACAGATTTTTCAACCGGCGGTCGTTCCTCACGCAGGAGCAACGGCGGCGGCCACGGACAAGACGTGCGAACCAGCCCGGGTCAGAGGCAGCGGGAGGGCTCGCCCGACCATTGGATAAGGATCTGGAAATAAATTACTGTGGCAAGATGGCGCTTGGCATCGTGCTCGCCGGCTTCCTTCGCGGCTCCTGGATCCTCTTTGCGTGGAGGGTTTCCCCTACCCCGGGGTCGGAGCGGGCGACAATTCCTGACACTGCCACGACCGGATGGCGGATAGTTTCCGCTCCAAATCGCTTGTAGGCGTCGGAGAAAACCTCGCATTCGACGATGCCGGAATAGTCGCAGAGGGTGAGGAACTTCATCGTCCGGCCGTCGGATTGGCGATGGATCCGATCCTCGATGATGAGCCCGGCGACGGCGACGCGTTTTCCGCAGCAGCGGGGGAGTTCGGAAATCGGACAATACGAGGCCCAATCGACATCCGGAAACATATCGAGCGGGTGCCCGGAGATCGGGAATCCGAGGAGATCCTGCTCCGCCCTGAGCTTCTCGATTTTTGTGGGCTCCGGCAAATGGATGTTCGGGAGCTCCGCGGCTCCGCCAAACAGCAGCCCCTGGCCGGACTCACGCGGCCACTTGGCCAGCTCCATAAATTGCCAGAACTGGGCAGCCCGGCTCTCTCCGAACCCATCAAACGCCCCGACACGGATCAGCGCTGTCATTTCCGCTCCCGATGGCCGGCAGCGAAGAAAGAAGTCCCCCAGTGACGAGAAGGGCTTCGCTTTTGCCCAAGCCTCGAGAGTCTGGGCCGACACCCCCCTGAGCTGAAAGATCGGGACGCGAATCTTGTCGCCCGAGGGGTAAAAGCGGTCTTTGGACAGGTTGATATCCGGGGGGAGAAACCCGAACCCCAGGCGACGGCACTCGATAGAATAGACGAGCTTGTTGTAAAATCCTTTCCCGTGGGTGAGAACCCCGGACAGGAACTCCGCAGGAAAATACCGCTTCAGATAGGCGGCCTCGTAGGCTTCCACTCCATATGCGGTCGAGTGTGCCCGGCAAAACGCATACCCTTGGAATCCCGCAAGCAGGGCCCAGACGGAACGAATTTCCTCTGCGGTTCGTCCGGCGCGGGATGCGCAGGCCATAAATTCTTTCCCGGCCTCGAGGATTTTTTCCTGGTCGCATTTGACGAGCGCCCGCCGGAGGATGTCGGCGCGACCAGCAGGGAGCCCTGCGAATGCCTCGCAAATTTGGAGGATATGCTCCTCGTATGCGACCACTCCATACGTTGAGCGAAGGCAGCCGCTGAGGCTGGGGTGGGTATAATCAACCGGTTCCACCCCCTGTGCGCGGCGCGCGAAGGACTCCTTTTTGAGGCTGTTCGCTGCGCCCGGGCGAATGACCGAGACGATGGCGATCAGGTCATCGATATTCCCGACTCCCACCATCTTCGAGAGGCTGAGCATGGCCGGGCTTTCGATGTGGTGAACCCCGCGGGCGCCACCCGAGGAGATCATCTTCCAGATTTCCGGGTCATCCCACGGCTCCAAGGCGGCCGCTACGGCTCCGCGTTCCTCAAGAAGCGTCTTCGTGTCCCGCATCACGGCGAGCCCGCCTTGCGCCAGGATGTCCATCTTCACAAGCCCGATCGCCTCGACGGCATCCATGTCAAAATGCGTGGTCGGATACCCCTTGTCCGCAGTGAAAAGCGCAGTCATCGAGCCGATCGGCTCGCGAGAAAGGACCATCCCGCAAGGGTGCATTTTGGGATGGCGCGGCATCCCATCGAGTTGGCGGGCGAGGCGCAGGGCCGTTTGATACGGGTCTTCCTCCCACGTGCCGTCCTGGCATTCCACGCTCGAGGCAACGGACTCCTCAATTCTCGAGGCCTCGGCCCACGGCATATGCCCGGTCATCCGCCGGATTTGCCATTCCGATGCTCCCAGGGCTTTGGCGATGTCGGCAAATGCGGACCGTCCCCGGAACGTATTGAACCCGCCGACAATCGCCGCGCGGTCGCCAAATTTTTTGAAGATCAGGTCGATGACGTCATCTTTCCTGTCGTGCGGAAAATCGAGGTCTATGTCTGGCAGCTTGTGGAGCGCCATCCGGTCGCGGTTCAGAAATCGCTTAAAATAGAGCTCGAACCGGATCGGGCAGACGTTGGAAATCCCGAGGCAAAAGCAGACCAGGCTATCTGCGGCGCTGCCGCGAGTGATCCATTCGATGCCCGCCGGGCGGCACTCATTCCAGAGCAAATCCCAGGTGAGAAGGAAATACTCCTCATATCCGACCTCGGCGACAATCGAGAGCTCCTCCTCGATTTGTGCAAGGGTTGCGGCGGAGGGATTCCCGTATCGCCGCCGGGCGCCCTCGTGGGTGAGCCGGCGTAAAAAGCCGGCGGGCGAGGATCCATCGGGCGGATGAAAATGCGGGAACTTGAGCCCTCCGAGGTCAAACTCAAACCCGCAGGAATCCGCGATGGCCAGGCTGTCCATCGCATCGCATGCGAGCTGGCCGACAGGGTAGTGGCTGGGCGTCCAGTCTTTGCCAGGGGTGCGCTCATCAAGAAGCGTGAGCGTGCGAATGGAGGAGAGGACCCGATACATGGCCGCGTCATCCTGGCTGGCGTAGCGGATCGCGGGCTGGTGGGTTTTCGGACGGATAATCAGCCCCTCGCGGTGGGCGTCCAAACTCTCACGGCTGACAGTCCCCATCGAGAGCAGGGCGCAGAGGTTCCTGTAGCCCGTCTTGTCTTGCACATACGCGCAGGCCGACAGCCCGGGCAGCTCGGCCGCGATGATCGGCTTGATGCCCGCTTCCTTGGCTGCCAGGTAAAATTCCATCGCGCCGTGCAGGTTCGGGTCGCACACCGCGACCGCCCGGTGCCCGAACGAGGCGGCCAGGCGCACGATGTCAGCCGGCTTGAGAAGGCTGTCGAGAAACGAATATCCGCTCCGGAAATTGAGCGGGACCCACCGGGTTTTATCTGCAGCCCGCGAGATCCGAGGCGCATCAGGCGTCATCTTTTTGTCGCATTTCCTGAGGTAAAGGTCATGCCCGCGCATGCACGAATCCTGGCCGTATCTGGCGCGGATCGTGTCCACCACGCCGGCGAGCCGCCGGCATTTCATCGGGTTCGGTCGGGCATCGGGGAAGGCGAGCCCGGCTTGAAAAACCCCGTCATAGATGCCAGACAATTTGACCGACACGAGGCGCAGGGAAACCCGCCGCTCCCAGGCTTTTTTCATGAGCCTCTGGAGCACGGGATAGAGGTCGCTTTCCACGTCGGTGGGCTCGCGAAGGCTTTCCGACCGGCGGCAGTCGTCAAAATCGTTGTATCGGAGCCTGACCTCCACGGTCCGCACCGTTTTCCCTTCGCTGCGGATTTTGGCCAGCAGGCGGTCGGCAATGCTCCGCAGCTTGGCGAGAATCCAAAACTCGTCGGTGACATCGCTCTCGAACGTCTCCTGCTCGGAATAGGATTTTGCGGCGGGGGCCTCGGGGATGACTGGCCGCCCGTCAACCCCCTGGGCAAATTCCCAGAGCGAGCGCGCCTGGTTCCCGGCAAAGAGCGACAGCCGCTGCGGACCGACCGCGGCAATTTGTCCGATGCGCGCCAGCCCGGCATGGCTCAGGGTTTGGGAAAGTTTCGCCCCCACGCCCGGAAGCCAGATATTTTCCAGAGGGGCCAGGAATTCGCGCTCCCCGCCCGGAGGGACCTCGAGAAATGCAGAGGGTTTTTTGAGCTTTGAGGCGATGGCCGAAGCCAGCTTGTTTGACGCCACCCCCTCGGAGACCGAGATCTTGAGGGTTTGCCGGATGGCGGCCCGGATAGTTTCCGCAATATCCACCGCAGACGTTTTCCTGTTCCCGCTCACGTCAAAATACCCCTCGTCAATCGATGCGACCTCCACCATCGGCGTGTGGTCGTAGGCGTAGCTGAACATCAGCCGGCTGAACGTCTCGTATTTGTCAAAGTCCCCAGGGATGACGACCAGTCCCGGACAGATCTTCCGCGCCCTCGCAGTCGGCATGGCCGTGAAAACCCCAAGCCTCCTCGCCTCATACGAAGCCGAGGCAATCACCCCGCGCTTGGACCCTCCCACCGCGATAGGGCGGCGGCGAAGCCTCGGGTCGGCGGCCTGCTCAACGGACGCAAAAAATGCGTCGGCATCGAGGTGGACGATCATCCACGCGCGCGGTTGATCCGGATGAGCGCACGAAACACCCCTTGAATCACGAGCTCCTGAGCCGGAATCAGATCGGGGTATTTGGGATTTTCGGCCCGAAGAAACGGTTTCCCCCGGTGAACGAGATACCGCTTCAGCGTGACATCCCCGTCGATCAGGGCGGCGACAATGTCGCGCGTCCGAGGTTCGGCCAGCTCCATGATCACGATGTCCCGGTCAAAAATTCCGGCGTCCACCATCGAATCCCCCCTCACCTCCAGCGCGAACGTCCGGGCATTTTTTGGCAGCTCAATCGTGTCGGGATCCACGGTAATGCATCGCTCCGTCCGCTGGTCCGGATTTTCTGGCAGGCCCGCCGGAATCGTCCCGTAGAGCGGAATTTCCATCAGCCGGGGCCGGTGATCTGGCAAAATGATATTCCTCGAACGGCCAGCCACGCGGCGGAGGGCACCCTTCTTTTCCATGAGGTCGAGATGGCTGGTCACCGTGGCCGGGGAGGAGAACCCGAAGCGGGCCATGATTTCCCGAGTGGAAGGCGCGCTCCCACGCTCGTCCCTGCACTCGAGGAGGAAGCCCAGGATCTCAGATTGCTTCTCTGTCAATGATATGCCGTCCATCTGTTCGGTATATCAGGATTTTCACAAAAACAAGGAGGAATCTGATGCTCCCCGGCATGCTATACTCCACCGCATAACGTTCTCGGAAAACAGGAGGCTCACGCGAAGGCACAAAGACGCAAAGAAATCTCAGGACGTTATGGAAAGAGCCGATTCCTACTTTCCCGGCATGATGTCAGCGAGGATTTTTCAGCCGTTCCTGAGCAGTGGCGTTTGCTGGATCATCTTGCTGTAATCTTTTGGCGAGATGCCGAAGGTTTTTTTGAAGGCACGGGAAAAGACGACGAGCGATTCGAACCCGCAGCGCTCGGCCACGTCGGTCACTTTGATTGCCGGCTCCTGGAGCAGCTGCGCGGCTTCGGATAGCCGGGACTCTCGGATGTATCTTCCCAGGCTGACGCCCAGCCGCTCGCGAAAAACCGCCCGGATGTAGCTGATGGAATAGCCAAGTGATTCCGCGAGCTCTGCGATCGTGATTGATTTGCCAAGGTTTTCCCGGACGTGCGCATTGATCCGCTCCATGATGAGCCCTCTCCGATCGTCGCCCTGGCGGAGGTGCCGCCGGACTGCGGGAATTTGCGGGCACGCCAGCAGCGCGCGCAGCAGCTCGGCGATCCGATACGAAAGCTCCAGCCCGTCCGGATCCCCATTTTTTCCATAGATCCAGGCGCCCAGGAGTCGGTCGAGGCAGGCAAAGGCGGCCGCATCGAGCTTTCTTGGCGAATCCCGCAAAGCTTGGACCAGGTCGCTTCGGTGAAGGTTGAACGTGAAAAAGAGCCAGCTGAACGAATCGGCTTCGACGTCGGAATACAGGTGAAACTGGTTGGGGAATACTAAGAAGGCTTCGCCCGCCTCAATCCGGTATTCCTCCTTCCCGATCCTGGCCGGGCCGCCTCGCTCGATCACGATGAGGAGCTCAAACCGGTGGTGGTAGTTGTTGCTGACATCGGACGGCCGGAACTCGTTAACGCGGGAGTGGTGGAAGGCGATGATGTTGTCCGGAACCAGAGATTCGAGGATGTGCCTGCCAGAAAAAAAGTCTTTTGGCTCGGGAATGTCTGCGACCATGCGCCTGACGCTCTCGGGCACAGAACACAAAAGGTGGGCCTCCGGGCTTTCGCGGAGTGAGGCCTGCTGGGGTTTCGCTGAAGTCGGTCTCGATGGCATGAAAGGCAAATTGCATCCGCAATATGCAATTCTGTCAACCTCCGGCCTATTCGTCTTGTGCAGGTCTTGCCGTTGAGGCAAAAATCAAAGCCGTTCTGCGCATGCCTCTCATCTTTTGAAATGCAAACTCCTCTCCGGCTCGCCATTATTGGGATGGGTGGCTATGCGGCATTTCACCATGAGGCCGCGCTGAAGCTGGAGGGGATGCTTCGCCTGGCGGCCACATGCGACCCGGCAGCCGATCGATTGCCGCAGGGAAGCGAGGCGTGGAATTTTCCCCTGCGGAGGGTCAAGGTCTTTTCCGCCTACCTTGCGATGCTCGACGCGTGTGCAGGGGAATTGGATTGGGTGGTGATTCCTACGCCGATCCCGCTCCACGCCGAGATGCACAGGGCCTGCGTGGAGAGAGGTTTGGCCGTCTACCTGGAAAAACCTCCGACGCTCGATCCCGACGAGCTGGAGGAGATGATCGTGGCCGACCAGGCAGCCTCTCGACCAACAAATGTCGGCTTCAACTTCATCATCCAGCCGGAACGGCGTGCAATCAAAGCACGCCTCTTGGCGGGCGAGTTCGGCAGGCTGGAAGAAGTGCGGTTTATCGGCGAATGGGGGCGCTCCTCAGCCTATTTTCAACGCAGCAGCTGGGCCGGTCGACTCCTTGGCACCGACGGACGCCCCGTGCTCGATTCCTGCTTCGGCAACGCCATGGCGCATTTTGTCCACAACTCGCTTTTCTGGGCCGGACCCCATGCCTTGCAGGACTGGGCAGCCCCTGCTGTGGTGCGCGCAGCGCTTTTTAGAGCTCACGAAATTGAAGGGCCGGATTCTGTTTTCGTGGAATGCGTGGCGGCAAACCACGTGCGACTCCGGCTTGCCATGACCCATGCCTGCCCGCCAGGCAATGCCCAGCGGGAAGAGCTCGTGTGCGCACGCGCAACGATCCGCTTCGTGGTCGGATCCCATTACGAAATCGCTTGGCTGGACGGACGGCTGGAACGTCGGAAGCTGCCGGACTTTGATGCTGTGGTCGAAAATCAGCGGGCGTATTGCGCCTTCCTCCGAGGGGAAACCCCGGGCCCCTCCACATCGCTCGTCCAGTCGAGGCCTTTTGTTCACCTCAACGCATTAATATACGTGTCGGCCGGACAGGTGAGGCATTTCCCCTCAGTGCTTGTGCAGAGGGAGCCCTCCGGAGACGGGCAGGCCGAATTCCTTTCCGTTGATGGTCTCTCTGTCGCGATGGAGGAGTTCCTGAAAGCCGGAACCTGGCCTGACTGGTGCGGGGAGGAAATCCCGACACCTGTCACGCCTCTCGACCTCCCACGCTTGCGCGAAACCCTGCGAGCGGCCGCAAAGATGCCGTGACTTCCGCTTCCTAAGGGAATCGGTATTCTGCCCGAAGGAAGACGCGTTTGGCATTGGCCAGGGGGGCGTGAATGCGGTAGGTCGCCACTTCGAACTCCGCATCTGGCGGCGGTTCGGCCAGGGCCAAGGGAATCCCTGCGGCCCAGGATTGGTAGGCCGCCGGAGATGCCAAGTCCACCGCCCCGATATCGGGGCTGCCGTCCAAGGGATCGCCCGCCCCTTTGAGCGCCGGATTTTTCGGGCGCATGCCTTCACGGATGTATTCGAGGAGATCCTGGATGGCCGCCGTGCCGTTCGGGGCAAGTCGGCTCATGGCATCGGCCATCGTTCCGTTTCCACCGAGGGAGGAGGACCATGTGTGCGGGGTGCGGGACGGATCCACGAGCTGCGGATCCACATCGTCCAAATCGTGATGCCCGATCGCGAGGTCTCCGCCGAGCTTCATCAGGTCGTAGCCCTTGCCGGTCTGCCCGGCGGCATAGTTGCTGCCGCTCTTCATCCGGAACCCCGCATTGTAGTCGGCATCGGCCGCCGCCACGACGTTTGTCTCGCCGTGCCCGAAATCGTTCATCTTCATTCCCGAGCTGTCGGCGGGCCCGATGAAGAGGTTGGATTTCACGGCCTTGATCGCGCCCGCATAGGTCGTCGAGGTTTCCCCGAACGAGACGCCCTGGCCGCCGAAGCTCGTATTTCTCCGGACTGTGACCGTTGCGTTCGCCGTGATCATGAGGCCGCTGGTAATGTTGCAGCTCAGGTTGGCATGGTCATCCGGGCCTTTGCCGTTCGGGAGGAAAATGCACCTTTCTATCAGCAGCGAGTTGTTGTCGCGGGTCCCGGACGACGGCTCCCACAGCTTGGCTCCATCTCCGCCGTCATTCACCACGCCCCGGATGCTCGAATACCAAAAGATGCACCCTCGCACGGTGGCCGTGCCCGTATTGTAATGAATCCCAAGAAAATGCGGGTTGTCCTGGGTGTCGTAGTCGTGGATGAGCAGGCAGTCCTCCATCGTCCCCCCGTAAGGCAGGTTGAGCCGGTCGTTCTGGCCGGCGACGAATCTCATCAAGTTCCGCTTGAACGAGGCCGGAATCGCCGGGTTGGTTGCGTTCGGTGAGAATCCCAGCACCCCTCCGCGAAAGATGCAGTCCTCAATCGTGTAGCCGTTCAGGTCAAAGAGCAGGGCGTTCAAATCCACATCGCACTGGATCAGGCGGCAGGATGTGCCAGCGGCGGCACCTGCCCCGGTGAGCAGGATCCCCCAGTTGCCGGCCGTGTTGAACGTCGGGTCTTTCGGGATCGAATTCGTCCAGCGCACGCGCTCGAAGCTTGTGGTCACGGGCACAGTGATCGAGGCGGGGGCTCCATTCACCAGCACCCGCCCGCACCGGTTAAACGCGCAGTCCTGCAGCCGATAGGTGCCCGTCGCGCCGGGACGGTAGCTGAATGCCGGGAATTTCCCGTCTCCCATCCCTTGGAAGATCGCATGCTCGGCGTCGATCTGCCCGCCTTCGCCAACTGGCGTGTAGTTGATCAGTCCAGCATTGGCTCCCACGACAGTGAGATGATACCCGCTGATGATTGAGGCATGGTTTGACGGGTTCGACTCGATCCGGCATGGGGCTTCGGCGGTTCCCCGGCAGACCAGCTTTCCGAACGACGGTGCCACCGGCCAGATCTTCATCCAGTATTGCGCCTCGGTGGGATGCGGCGCCTGGCTTGTGTCGAAGACCAGCTTGGATCCTGCCTCCATGGCCAGCGTGCTGTTCAGATCCAGATTCCCCCGCACGGTGAGCGTCCTCCCAGCGCCGATGGTTAGAGTTCCGCCTTTCTTGACACACAGCGCGGCGCCCGCGCTGCTCGCGCTCGAGGGAAATGGCAAGTCCGCAGTCCGGTTCGCGCTCAAGGCGGAAGGCACGCCAATATCGGGAGAATGCCCGATATCCACATCCCCCGCGATCGATACCGCATGGTTCGGCGCCACAACCACCTGGTCGCCTGCCGCCGGAACATTCCCGCCCACCCACGTCTCCCAGCTGCCCCAGGCCCCGCTCCCGGCGCTCGTCACCACCGCCCCCGGCGAGGAAGACGCCAGCGGGCCAAGGAAAAGCATTGCGCACGGAAGGACGATTCGTGCGGATGCGAAGGAAATAGGGAAAGATCGCATAGTCGCCCAAGAAAAAGACAAATACGACAAATCTTAAAGGATTTTATTTTTTATATTTATCTGCGTAAATGACATGACTTAAGGTCTGCGGAGAAGCACTGAAGCCATATGAAAACCGTTCGCGATTTTGGGGCGCTGGCAGATGGAATAGCCGACGATACCCGCGCCGTCCAAGCCGCCTTGGATCATGGCGGCCTGGTCATCCTGCCGGCCGGGAGCTACTCCTGCGGCACGCTGTTCCTCCGCAGCCACACCATGCTGCGGCTCAAGGCGGGCGCGGTGTTGCAGGGACGTCCGGACCTCGGGCTTTTTCCTGGGATTCCGGCGGTGCGGAACTCGCGCCTGGGCCGGGATCCATGGAGGGCGTTTCTTTACGCCGAGGATGCCGAGGGGATCTGCCTTGAAGGGCCCGGAAAGCTGGCGCCCGGCGGGGCGCATCCGGTTTTTCAGAACGGCATCGGCGACAGCCCGGACCGCCCGTTCGGGCTGCACTTCGTCAACTGCCGGGGCGTCACCGTGCGGGATCTCGAGATGGAGGGCTCCGCGTTTTGGATGCAGCGCTATTTCTGCTGCGAGGAGGTGCAGATCGCAGGCCTTCACGTCTATAACCATTGCAACCTAAACAACGACGGGCTGGACATTGACGGCTGCCGCCGGGTCCGCGTCACAGGTTGCGTGATCGATGCCAGCGACGATGCCCTGGTGATCAAATCCGAGAGCGAACAGCCCTCGGAGGATGTCGAAGTGAGCGATTGCCTCCTCCGCTCCCAGGCCTCTGCGATCAAGCTGGGCACTGGCTCGGTTGGCGGTTTCCGCCGGATCACCATCGGGAACTGCACCGTGGAAACCTCCAAGGCCACAGAGATTCACCACCCGTTCAAGGTCCGCGGCGGGCTGTGCGGCATCGATCTGGGATGCGTGGATCGAGGCGTGATGGAGGATGTGACGGTCCATGACATCAAGATCGATGGCGTGCAATCCCCGGTCTTCGTCCGCCTCGGCGACCGCGGAGCCCAGCCATGGGCGAAGGGACAACGCGAGTGCGGACAAGTCCGGAATATCACGATCAGAAACATCCAGGCGGTCCGGGCCGGCCCGATCGCGAGCTCGCTCACCGGCTATCCCGGCTGCCCCTTGGAAAACGTCGCATTGGAAAATATCCAGATCGAGGTCGCGCGCTCGGCTTTTTCCGGAAATGTCGACCATTTGCCCACGCCAAAATGGGTTCATCCGCTCGTCCACGGCTCGGCCGATCCGGAGGATCGCGAGAAAATCCTGTCCCTCGATGTGCCTGAGAACATTGGCGAATACCCGGTGAACCGTCTCTTTGGCTGTCCCCTCCCGGCCTACGGCCTTTACATCCGCCATGTGCGGGGCCTGCGGCTGGCTGGCCTGCGGCTGCGCATGCGTGCCGATGACGGCCGGCCGGCCCTGCTGGTCGAGGACGCGCCGGACGCCCGCATGGACAACCTGGATGCGGAATCCCGGGGCCCGCAAGCCATGATCTTCAGATAAAAACGATGAACGCCACCACCCCAGAGGATTTCGCGATCGACCTGGCCTCGCTGACCACGCATCCGGACCATCTCTGGGTGGGGAGCGGATCCGCCACCGCGCATCCGGTGCCGGGAACGGTCATGGCAGTGCGGGGCTTTTTTTCTCCGCCTTATGCCGCGCCGGACCTGCTCCTTGATGTGACCCTCGCGGCCGATGGCCACATGGTCCACGACTGGGGAGCCGGCGGAGGGGGCGATGTTGGGCTGCTTTACGCGGGAGGGCGCTGGATGCCACATGCCATCGAGCGCATCGGCACCTACCACCATAGGAAAGACGGCCATATCCGTTCCCTGTATCTGCGCGCTCGCCTCGTGCCGCTGGTCAGCCGGGCGGGATTCCTTCTCATGGTCGAAATCGAGAACCGCTCGCCCTCGCCCTGCTCGATTGCCATCCATCCGGAGCTGAAGCCAGGCCGTCCGCGGCTGATCCCGCTCTCGGATTGGGCCTACCCGAAACCATCTCCTGGCAGGGAAGAGGCCCTGCCGTGCGGCCCGGGATGCTGGCAGAACAGCGAAGTGACATTGCGGATGGCCTGCGAAAACCTGCGGTTTCAACTGGCGCCTGGCGCAACCAACCGCTTCTCCTGCACCGTGGTGGCCGGCGGAGATGCGCCGATGGCGGCGGCAGACGAGCTGGAAGCCGAATCCCTGCGGACATGGCAGAATCGTCTGGATACCTACCTGGCCGCGATGCCGAAGCTGACCGGCACCAACCCGGATCTGGAAGCCTACTACCGCCGGTCGCTCATCAGCGGCCTGGTCTGCTTCTGGGAAACCCCGGGGTTTGTCATGCAGCCCCACATTGCCACCTCCGGGCTCGATGGCGGCGCCCTTTGCTCCTACCTTTGGGACCTTGGGGGATACGCTCCGCAAACCCTGGCCCTGATGCTGGGGGACAAGGCCGTTGCCATTGCCCAGGAGTTTGCCCGCATGGACCTCACCCGCTACTACGCCATGGCCCCGGATGGCCATCCGGTGGGCGTTGCCTACGCCTACAGCGTCTGGTCGTTTGTCCAGATGGTCTGGGCGATCTGCGTCCAGCACGGCCTCCGCGAAGACCTTTTCGTGGAGGCCCGCCGACTCGTGCTGGCTCTGGAATTGCGGGCGGACGAGCGCTGTCTCGTTGACTTCGGCGGGCACGATGCCCTTTTGGAAATGCGGGGCACCGGCTGGGAGCACGTGGTCGCCAGCCCCAATGCCGAGCGCGCCCATTGCCTGCGCCGGCTTGCCGACCTTGCGGACTTCAGCGGCGGGCCTGCCGATCTCTCGGCCGATTGGCGCAAGCGGGCGGATGCCATCGAGCAGGCCATCCGGGACCATCTTTGGGACAAGCAGGCTGGCTGGTTCCGCTGCCTCCATCCCGGCGGCCACTCGGAACTCGTCTTCTCGATTCAAGCCTTCGATGCCCTGCGCGCGGGAGCCTGCTCCCCGGATATGAAGACGGATCTCCTGCGCCATCTGGTCGAGGATGGATTCCTCGGACGCTACGGGCTCTCGAGCGTGGCCAAGGCCGATACCCTCCACTACGAACTCAACGACCCCGACTGGTCTGGCGGCGGCGCCTATTCAGGGGAGGGTCCTCAGCTGGCTCTTACTCTCTACGAAGCCGGCGAACCCGCCCTGGCATGGGATCTCCTGCGGCGGAATTTCTGGATGGGCCGCCACTACCCCTACTTTCCGCAGGAATCCTACGCCGACCGACCGCAAAGCCCGCCGCAGAAACGTGCGAACATCATATCCGGCCTCACGGCCGCTGAGGCGATCCTCTTCGGCCTCTTCGGCTTGCAGCCCGGCCTGGACGGGTCGCTCTCCATCCACCCCCACCCGCCGGAGGGCGAAACCATCACCCTCACCGGCCTCGGCTACCGCGGGCATACCCTCGACGTCACCCTGAACAAAGGCCTCCTCGCCGTCGCGGTGGACGGCAGCGCGATCTACGAAGGCCCGCCACGCCGGATCCAGGCCATCAGCGGAAAACCGCGCTGATCTCCGCTCCAGACTGAGGCAACAGTTCCCGCCAAAGGTGAACCTATCGGCCAAAACTGCACCCTTCTCCGTGCTTTGCGGTCAATGTAGCCGACGCACTCCGCTGCGGCGAAATGAGCGACAAGAAAGCCGCTTGCCGGTCAAAACAATCCCGGACGAACAATTGGGTCGCCCTGAGAAAAAATAAAAGAATAGTCGATTGCGTTCGGTTTCAATGCTGTTTGTCGTTTATAACTGTCTCGATTCTTTTTCCGGTTCCGGGCGTTGCAGCTTTTGTATTAATCTAAATGTCATGGTATTACTAAGAACATTACCGAACAGCAACCATGACGTCACCTCGTCCGACAACATCGATTTTTACACAGTGGCCATAAAGTCATGAATGATGAAATAGCCATAAATACATCTTGCATAATTTTCCAGAATACCGCAGGCTCAAAAATGATGGTTTATCAAGCGTTATGAAAAACATGAAATTCCTTGGTTGAATGCCTGCTGGAAGGGTTCAAACAAGGTTGACCTCACTAAATAACGACAATATAGATCACCATTAAAAGGGAAGACATTCCTATGAAAACCCTCAAATCACTCACCTCCGCCCTCGCGGTCGCCGCGTCTTTCGTGCTCTCGCCGTCGGTGTTTTCCCAACAAAGCGGCAACTGGACCAGCACAGCTGGTGGAAATTGGACAGACACAGCCAACTGGACTCCCGCCGCTGTCCCAGGAACAGCGGCAGGGGACGCCGTCAACCTGAACTCGAATTTCACGGCCGGCACCAAGACAATCATCCTCAACACCAACGCCACGGTGGGCACGATGATATTCGGAGACGGCAATTCAACCAGCCCTTCTGCCCTGATACTGAGCGGAAGCTCCACACTGACATTCGACAACGGCGCGTCAGATGCCACGCTCACATTTCAGGGCAGCGCCGCGTCAAACACCTTTAATGCGCCGATGCTGCTGGCAGGCAATTTGACCATTTCCGGCGCATCAATGTTTCCCAACTTTGGGGGAACAGTTGCTGCAGCCTCGGCCGGGCTGAAAACGATAAGCTACAATAGCAGCGCGGCATATTTTCAAAGCACAAGTGTCATTTCAGATGGCGCGGGGCAGGTTGCGATTGCCCAAACCGGCTCCGGGGCTTTGACTCTTAATGGAACCAACACTTTTTCTGGCGGAGTAAGATTCACGCGAGCGACACTGTTTTTGGGGAATTCCAGCGCTCTCGGCACTGGAGATTTGACGCTTACAAATGTGGGATCGATTACCCTCAGCGCAGCAGAGGGGCTCTCCTTTTCAAACAATATGACTCTTGCCGGAGCAAGTATTGGCGGAGGTGCTGGCAATATTACATGGACTGGAAACATAACCCAATCCGCCGGTTCATCCATCAACCGCGTCGGGCGCACCGATATTAACGGGAATGTCTATCTCTCCGCGAATAGCACGAGCGGCAATACTTTGGTCCTCGGCGGGACGAACAACGGCGATGGATCCATCTCAGGTGTCATTTCCAACTGGAATGGAGCAAATGGGACGGCAGGCACAATGAACAAAATAGGCAACGGCACATGGACATTCTCTGGCGCAAACACCTACAGCGGAACAACGCAGGTCACCGGCGGCACGCTGATCTACGGAGCCAATCAAACTATTGCAGCCACCAGCGTGTTGAATATCAAGACCGTTGGAACTTCAACAACTGCGACAATAGATTTCGCGGGCTTCAATGCCACCGTTAACAGTGTTTTATTTGGCGGCACCGCTGCTGCTGCTGGCTCCGCAAACCTTCTCAGCACTGGCTCTGGCACTCTTACCCTCGGGGGCTCGACTGCCGTCACATATAGCACCGCATCGGGCACTAATCCAGGCACCGCCACGATTTCGGGAAAGATCGATCTCGGCTCAGGGACCCGCACATTCTCTGTCGCAGATTCCACCCAAACGACCAATGAGCTTGCCATCACCGCTGCGATTACTGACATGTCTTTTGGATAGACTACACATGAATTTGTGATACAAATACCGTCATGCCAAAGCATGACGGAAGAAAACTAGATCACAAATCACTGGAAACACTCCGACTCATCGCGGTGCGACGTGTCGTCGATGACGGGGAAAGCCCGAGTGAAGTGATGCGATCTCTGGGGTTGTGCCGTACGACAATTTACCCTTGGCTGCGCAAGCACAAAAAGAAAGGCAAAGAGGCTCTCCTCATGCGTAAGGCGAGCGGCCCCAAGCCAAAACTTTCAAACAAGCAGCGATTGCAAGTGCGCCGCTGGATCATTGGAAAAGATCCGCGGCAGTTCGGCTTGGACTTCGGTTTATGGACACGGCAAATCGTAGCACACCTTATTAAAGAGAGGTTTGGCATCACCCTTAAACTCACGGCAGTAGGCCGCCTGCTTACGAGTCTGAACATTACGCCACAGAAACCGCTTCGGCGAGCCTACGAACGAGATCCAGAAGCGGTGGAACAGTGGGTCAAGGAGAGATATCCCCTGCTGCGCAAACGGGCCAAGAAGCATGCGGCGACGATATTCTTCCTCGATGAAGCGGGTTTCAGTTCAGAGCCAAATCTGGGAAGAACCTATGGGCTCAAGG
>JBAXXX010000074.1:0-19446 GCA_037127695.1 Verrucomicrobiia bacterium
CCCTTGACCACCCCCCTGTCCTCCCTGCCCTTGACGATTCTGCCACGAATTCTGCTCTGGCTGGGGATCCCGGCGGGCACCCTGCCCGCTCGGCCCGCCGCCTCCGTCCTGCCGCAGCGGAGAAAAGTTTGCCTCCGCCAGCTTGAGCCCGCGCTCACCGGTCTTGGCGGAAAAGTCCGTCCAAGATTTTTCGAGGGCCTCGCGGAGCTCGGGCGAGTCGGTCCGAATCGTCGTGTGGATCTCTCCGGAGCGCAGCTCGACCCGAACCCGGACCGTTTCGTTATCCCGCAGCGGAACATCGATGTCGATCCTCCCCGGCTGAGATGAGGCCAAGGTTTTTGCTGCGTCCAAAACCTTCTCGATGAAAGGGGTGATGTCGTGGCGGGCGATGCCCCCGGCTTCGGGATTTCTGGCTGCGGCTCCCGTCACGCTGACAGCAGAAGGCGAGCTGGCGATGATCGAAGGGGATTCGGAGGCTTTGAGCACGGCTGGTGCGGGCTTGGAAGCTTCTCCATAAGATCGCTCCTGCTCGGGCGATGCGCCGTCCTCTTTCATGCTCGATTCCCGCGGGGCGCTTTGAGCGGTGAGGCTGGCGAAGGAGGCTTTCCCCGGGTCGTCCGGCTTTTTGGCGGCATCTGGCAATGCCTCCGAGCTCGCAGCTCGTCCAGAGGTGGCGAGCGGCTTCTTGGTTTCTCCGGGCGCAGCTCCTTCCCCCTCTGAAGACGAAAGCGTTCCTCGCGCTTGCAATTCTGCCGCTGCGCTGCCGGCCGCCTGGCGCGCCGCCCGAGGGTCGCCGCTGTTTGCGGGCGCTTCGAAGGTGGGTTGGCCACTCACGCCAGCCTGTTCTGCCCCCGATATTGCTGGGCGAACCGGATTGGGATTCGCGGAGGCACCTGGGGAAGGCGCCGGATCGTTGATCTTGTCCGGGGAGGTTCCGGGAAACCCTGCGGCCATGGTGGCGGCAAGCAGAGTGGCCGGCATAGCCGATGGGTCGCTGCCGACAGGAGCTTGCGTCACGGGCTGGCCTGCGGGAACAGCCGGATCGGCCATCGGGATTTCCGGGCGAAGAGGACGGGGGGTTGCTGAGGCAAACGGAGCGAGGCCCGCTGACTTGTCCAAAGGAGTTCCAAGCCCTGCGGCGGACGCCGGCAGAGCGGTTGGAGCCGCCGAGGGGCCGCTGCCGACGGGAGCTTGCGGGCTCGCCGGACCTGCGAGAGCAAGCGCGGGCCCGGCAGGACCGGCCGGGGCGCATAAATCCAGCGGCTGGGGAGGCGAGATCGCGGGGGTGCCTTCCGCCGCTGCCGCCTCCTGGGCGGGAGCGGCGGTGAGATTACAGCGGATCATCGGCCAGGACCATTCTGTCGGCACCGGCTGCTGCGCAGGCAAGGGTGCGGGATTCAGGGCCGCAGCTCGGCTGGGGTCCGGGGTTTCCTCGGCCTGGCTGCTGTTCTCAGAACCCCGATCGTGCTGGTCGATGAGGTCGCCGAAATCCTGCTCCTGCTTTTTCGATGGATCCAGGGATAGCCCGGTGGCATCTGGGGCAGACTCCGGCCCGGGGGCTGCAGGACGATAGGGAGGTGAAATGGAGGCGGACGGGATCATGGCGTTTCTTTCTTGGGATTTTCTTGTTTGAGAAGACGAAGCATTTCCGTGATGCGAGCGGCCCTTGCGCTGCCGATGGTCTCGTCGGGCGGGCCCTTGGCTGGGGAGGGTGCGGCATTTGCTTGCGTAGACATTTCGGCCAGGATCGCCGCCACCGTGTCGGGCTTCATCAGGGCGAGGATTTTGACGATGATATCATCGTTTGTTTTGCGGAAAATCGCGACCGCCTGAGGGGCCTTCATGATCGCGTAGGATCGTGAAAGCGATTTGAGGTTCGGCTTTTCCGCCTCCATCAGGGTGATGACGGTCTTGTTGATCTCATTGCGGATGGCCTCGATCTGTTCGCGGACACGAACCAGCTCTGCCTTTTCGGTTTCGAGCTGTTTCTGCCAGACATCGAGATCCTTCCCCCGATCCCTGACCGCTTGGCGCTCTTTGAGAAGCTCTTCGGAGAGTGTGCCGCTCTCCAAGGTCCAGAAGTCCCAGTCCCTCGGGACAAGTTTTGGGACGGCCGCCCGCTCATTGGCCTCCTCCATCAGCGAGCCCCAGCGGAGGACGAGGATCCCGGATGCTACGGCGACCCCGAGCAGGGCGGCGACAACGGCGGCAATGGCAATGGATCGGTTCATTTCTCCGGATTAGGTTTGCTGAAATTCTTCAGGACTCTGCCGCCGCGATTGAAATCTCTGCGAGTTCATCAAATCGTTGAGCGTATTTTCCTCCTTGCGGGCCTCAAGGTATTGGCCAACCTTAAGCCATTTTTCGCGCAGGCGCACGAGGATTTCGTGTTCCCGTGATGCCTTGACCAGCTGCACCCGGCAACCTTGCACTGCCCGCTGGCACTCCTGAACCCCAACCTGAAGCGCCTGAGCCCGGCCAGCTTGATAGAGGTAGGCCAGGCGGGATGTTTTCGATTGCGAGGCGGTTTGGGCAGCGGCGGCCGAGCAGATGCTGTCGGCGAGGGCATCCGCTTCGAGGAGGGCTTTGTCGCGGGCGATTTCTGCCGCCACGAGGCTCGCCAGCGCCTGGCTCAGGACGTTTTGCGCGTCCTCCAAGGCCGCTGCGCGGAGGTCGAGAATGGACTGGAGGCGGAACCAGTGAGCTTTCATGCGAGGATCTTTGTGAGGGTGGCAAAGCTATCCTTCCGGGGGCATTTTGCATCAATTTTCTGGCGGAGGAAATCCATGATGTCCGGGTGCTTGAGCACGGCCGCATCAAGCTTCGGGCTGTGCCCGCTGACGTAGGCGCCGATCGAGATCAGGTCCTCGTTTTTCCTGTAGAGCGCCAGCAGGTCCCGGGCCTTGGCCGCCAATTCGATTTCCGGCGGGGTGCAGACTTCATTGATCACCCGGCTCACGCTTTCGAGGACATCGATGGCCGGGAAGTGGTTGGCTGTGGCCATGGCGCGGCTAAGGACGATGTGTCCGTCCAGGATGCCCCGGACGGCGTCGGCGATGGGCTCATTCATGTCATCGCCGTCAACCAGGACGGTGTAGATGGCTGTGATCGAGCCGAATTCCCCCATGCCGGTGCGCTCCATCAGGCGCGGGAGCAGAGAAAAAACCGATGGGGTGTAGCCCCTGCTGGCAGGCGGTTCCCCTACCGCGAGCCCGATCTCGCGCTGGGCCATGGCGAAGCGCGTGACAGAATCCATCATAAAGAGCACCTTTTTGCCCTCGTCGCGGAAGTATTCGGCGATGGATGTGGCGAGGAGAGCTGCCCGCAGGCGGACGAGGGCGGGCTGGTCCGAGGTGGCAACGACGATGACCGAGCGGGCCATGCCCTCCGGGCCGAGGTCTTTTTCGACAAATTCCCGCAGCTCGCGCCCCCGTTCGCCGACGAGGGCGATCACGTTGATCTCGGATTCCGCCCTGCGGGCGATCATCCCCAAGAGGGTGGACTTCCCGACGCCGCTGCCGGCGAAAAGCCCGACTCGCTGCCCGCATCCGAAGGGAGCGAAGACGTCGAGAGCTTTGATGCCGGTTTCGAAGTGGTCGCGAATGCGCTGCCGCTTGAGAGGGTTGGGAGGGGAGTGGTGGAGCCGGCGCGTGGCGGTCGCCTCGAGCGGGCCCAGCCCGTCAATCGGCTGGCCGAGGCCGTTGAGGATGCGGCCGACAAGCGCCTGTCCGACATGGTGGTCAGCGCAGCGGCCGGTCGCAACCACGGAGCAGCCGGGATGGATTTGATGCATCTCCCCCAGAGGCATCAGCAGCACCCGCTTGCCTCGGAAGCCGACCACCTCCGCCGCGATTCCGGCCATGCGTTCCGAGCGGATCTGGCACAGCTCTCCCAACGAGACCTGCGGGCCTTCCGACTCGATCACCAACCCGGTGACTTGGACCACCTCGCCGAGGCGGTTGATCGGATTCACGTCGCTGATGCGACGCCGGCAGTTTTCCAGAACGGACTCAAGAGGTGAGGCGGCAGGGCTCATAGCAGGGCATGGGCAATATTTTCCAGCTTGCCTGCCAGGCGGGCGTCAATGGTCCCAAACTGGCTGCTGGCAACGCAATCTCCAGACTGCAACTCCGGGTCGGAGACCAGCTCCAAACCGGGGTATCTCTGTCCGAATTCTCCCGCCAGCTTCTCCACCAGCAGCAGGTCTGCCGGGCTGAGCCGCAGCTTCACATCGGGAGCCCCCGGCGCAAGCTCGGCAAGGGTCTCGTCCGCAATGGCCCTTACCTGGACCGCATCCAGCTGGATCCCGGCCATGGCGCGCCGCGCGACTTCGAGGGCCAGGGAAGGAATCGCCTTCCTCACATCCTCCACCAAATTCTCGAACTGCCCGGAGATCGCTTTCAGCGTGTTTTCCTGAAGGTTGGCAATTTGCGTCCGCTGCTCCAGAATTTGCAGGTTGAGGGCTTGTATCGCCTCCTCGTAGCCCGCGCGGCGGCCTTCCTCGCGCGCGGCATTCACCGCCTGGTTCTCGCCGATTTCGCGCACGAGAGAGATCGCGGAAGGCGCGGCGGTAAACCGCACCGATCTAGGCGACAATATCATCGCTATCGAAGTTGAGGACTACCTCTCCGGCTTCCGCCAGCCCGCTGATGGTGGCGATGATGCGGTCCTGAGCCTCTTCGATATCGTGGATCCGGACCGGCCCAAGGTTTTCCAGCTCCTCCTTCAGGGACTCCGCCGCGCGCTTCGACAGGCCGCCAAAGAGCGCTTTGCGAACCTTTTCGCTGGCGGTCTTGAGAACCATGCAGATATCCGCGCTCTCGATCGAGCGGAGAACCTTTTGGATGTCTCCGGGAGTCATGCGCGCAATGTCTTCCATCGAGAAAAGTTTTTTGCGGATGGCGGCTGCGAGCGGCGCGTTCCGCTCCTCGATCCGCGCGAGCAGGGTTTTGCTGGCCTCGCGGTCCAGAGCATTGAGGAGCTGGGCAACCGTATTGACCCCCCCACGGCGGTGGATGGTGTGCTTCTGCGGCCCGGAGGCGATGCGCTTGCTCAGGGACAGCAGAACTTTTCTGATCAGCTCGCTAGAGATCGGCTCCATCGAGCCCAGCCGCTCGACAATCTCCTCGCGGTGAGCCGGCGGAAAAAAGGGAAGGATCGCCGCAATTTTTTTGGGTTCGAGGTAGGAGAAGAGGAAGGAGATGGTTTGCGGCTGCTCCTCTTTGATCAGGCTGTAAATCTGGCGGGTATCCATGTTGTCCAGCTCGCGCACGGCGTCGATGGATTCGGCTGCCGGCAGAGCCTTGAGCAGGATATTGGAGGCGACGTGGGAGCCCTTGGCCTTGATGAGGGCCTTCTGGGCAAAGGGAACCCCTCCGAGGGTCGAGTTTAACCCGGTTCCCAGCAGGATGCAGAGATCCTCGACCACTCTCTCCTGGAGGTCGAAGCCCACCACCTCCATGGCGGCCATCTCGCGCACCACCCCCTCAATTTCGTCATCGTTGAACTGCTCCAGCAGCTGCCCCGCCTGCTCCTCCCCGAGGGTGATCAGGAAGGCAGCTACCTTTTGGACTTTGCTCATCGAGCCGTATTCTGTGGCGGTCATGCGGTCTGATTAGAGGGTGGCGGGTTGCTTCGCGGCCAGCCACTCGCGGATGGTGGCGCTGACGTTCTCAGGCTTCTGGCGGATCAGGTCGTTGAGCAGCTCCGGCGAGATCTTGTGGCTCATGGTTTGCGGCAGCAGATGCTGCTGCTGGGATTCCTCCGCCTCGATCAGCTCAAACGTGATCTGCTCGGGCTTGGTCTTGTGGATTGTTCTGAAAAAGATGAGGAAGACGACCGCTGCGAGGAGGATGGCAGCGCCCGGCCCGAGGAGATCGCGATAGCTGCCGAGGGCGCTTTCCGCCACGATAGGTGCCATGGCGACCTGGGCGAAGGGGAGCTCGGTGATCGAGACCATCCGCTCCAGCTCCTCCGGCGTCTTGGAGGCGACTCCGAGCGCGTTGGCCACCATCTGCCGGAGCTTGTTCGTTTCCTCCGGGGTGCGCGGCGTGGGCTGGCTGCCTTCCGCAGCCGTTGGCGGCTTGAGGAAGACCGCCGCCGAGATCCGAGTGATGCCCCCAGGGTTCTTTGTCACGTTCGTCGTGGTCCGGTTAATTTCGTAATTCTGCGTGCGGGAGGTCTTGGTTGTGACGCTATTTTTGCTGGGCTTGGAGTCGCCCGAGGCTGCAGGCGTCTGGGGAACGTTTGCGCCGACTCCCGCCACCGCCGTCCCCCCATCGGCCTTTTCGTGCGTGCTGGTGCTGTCCTCGACCAGGTTTTCCGTGCGCGCCACCTGGTTTTCCGGATCAAACTTTTCTTCGAGCACCGTGGCGATTTCCGAGTTGACCTCCGCCGAAACCCTCACGACGGCGCTGCCCACACCGAGCACGGTGGCGAGCATCGTCTCCACCTTCGAGCCCAGGTAGTTCTCGATTTGCTGGCGATATTTCATCTGGCTGGAGGAGGTGCCCAGCTGGGGGTCGCTGTTAAGATCCTCGGAAAGAACCTGGCCCTGGTTATCCACGACCGACACATCTTGCTGCCGGAGGCCCTGCACCGAATTGGCGACGAGCGAGCGGATGGAGTTGACGGCGGAGAGGTTGAGGGCGCTCGTGCCGGTGTCCACAAAGACGGAGGCGGTAGGGCGGGTCTCGTCGCCGCGCAGCAGGAGGCGGTTCTCCGGGACGACAACCATCACCCGGGCAGAGCGCACGCCTTGGACCTGCGAAATCGTCCTCGAGAGCTCCCCTTGGAGCGCCCGGAAGTAGTTCGTGCGCTGGACGAAGTCGCTGATGCCAAAGTTCGTGCGGTCAAAAATCTCGAATCCGACACCTCCGCTGGTTGGGAGGCCTTTGCCGGCGAGATCCATCCGCGCCTTATAAACCTTATCGCTGGCGACGTAGATCGAGCGCCCGCCGCCGCCAATTTCGTATTTGATCCCCGACTCCTCGAGCGCCGAGAGAACTTGCCCCGCCTCTTTTTCGGCCAAGCCTCCGTAGAGCAGCTTCATCTGGGGCTTGTTCGACCAGACGAGCAAGGCGGCCATCCCGCCCACCACCAGCGCCCCGGTGAGGACGATGCTGATCTTTTGGTTGAGGCCCAGCTCGCGCCAGATCAGGGAAAATTGTTGGAGTGCTTGCTTCATGGGTAGTTAGGGAAGTCCGGGTGGGTTTTCTGGGGCTGGGGGATCAGACCTGCGAGCGCATCAGCTCCTGGTAGCTTTCGACCAGCTTATTGCGCAGCTCGACCATAAATGTGAACCCGATGCCTGCCTCCTGGCTGGCGATCATCGCCTGGTGGAGGTTGGTCGTCTCGCCAGTGAGCACCTTGTTGCGCTCCTCCCCTGAGGTTTTGATTTGGGTGTCAACCTCGCTGACGAAATTGCTAAGGGTTTTTCCGAACCCTTGCGCGCTGGCGGCGGCCCCCTGGTGGATATCGCCGGCCCCGCCAAGCTGCTCCAGCTGCCGGGACGGGATGTTTACTGGGTGCTGCAGTTGCCCGGCAAGCGGGCTGGAGATGGTGTTGATAGGGCTCATGGCAGGGAATGTGGGGTTGGGTTAAAATAAAAGATTATCGGCCGATGCTCAAGGCCTGGGAGGCCATCTGGCGCGCGTTGCGAATGACGGCGAGGTTGGCTTCGTAGGAGTGGCTGGCGGACATGAGGTCCACCATCTCGTAAGCCACGTTCACGTTCGGCATGCTCACCATCCCGCTTTTGTCCGCGTGCGGGTGGGACGGGTTATAGACCGTCGACCCAGCGGAGGAATCCTTGGAGACCCCCACATTGACTTCTCCCGGGGATCCGAAAACCTGGTCGGCGACCGACTGAAAAGAAACGGTTTTCCGCTGGTAGGCGAGCCCGTCGGGACCCTTCGTCGTGTTGGCATTGGCGATGTTTTCAGCGACGATGTCCAGCCGGAACTTTTCTGCATTCAGCGCGCTGGAGGTGATCTTTGAGGCGGAGAGAACGTCCATATTGGTATAAGGTTAGGGGTGCGGGATCAGCGGGTCATCAGGCTCAGGCGGATCTCCCTGTGATCGCCGAACGCAGCTGGCGGAAGGAGCCGTTGATAAATTGGGTCAAAACCTGATAGTTTGTCGAATTCGTGCTCATCTGCAGAAGCTCGCTGTCCAGCTCGACATTGTTTCCGTCCATGCGCGAGGAGATGGCGTTCGGATCCTTCTCGAGGGTGGGTTTCAGCCCGGCAAGGTCGAGAGGCTCCTTGCTTTTGATGCGGCCCATCAGCTCCTGCTCAAAAGTTTTGCTGACCTGCACGCGCTTGTAGCCTGGCGTTGACGAGTTGGCGATGTTGGCGGCAACTGCCTGGTGCTTCACCGTGGCAACATCTAACATCGCTTTCGTCGCCTGATAGCCGGGGTTCTCAAACAACGAGCTTACGATTTCCATGGATGTTCACATAGCAGAATGCGTGCCAAACCGGGATCGGAAAATGTTTTTGGTGCCCGAATGCGCCCGGAGAAGCTCAATCAGGGGCCAGATGGGAATGTTGCTGGTTTTTTCAGCGTCGAAGCAGCGCCCCCCGCTTTCCTACACAGAAAAGCAAGCGGCAAGATGCCGCTTCGACACCCAAATGTCTGCTGGGCAGGGAAGTTTCTGCCTGTCCGGGATAACAATCCTGATCGCATGGCGCGGCAGGAGGGGGAATTTCTTGCCGCTCAGAGGGAGCAGCCCAGAAAATCTCGCTCTCCCGCGCGGCCGCTCCCGACAGGGCGGCGGATTTCTCCCCCAGGGGGCTGGATTTTCAAATGCAACGGCAAAATCTGCCTGCGGACGCAAGCCGCCAGCATTTTCAAGATCTCGTTATCAGAAAATTCTCCGAGCTGTATTTTGGACACGAGCGAACGCAACTAGCTGGAAAAAGACAACATGCAATACATCCGTGCGTCGGACTGTTCCTGGCAAGGCGGTTTTCCTGAACCTGATGGCACGCCCTATGCTACACAAACCCGAATCTCAGAAAAATGCTCGAAGGAATTTACAACAATGCGGCGAACCTGAACATGCTGGAACGGTGGCAGGCATCGATTTCTCAGAATTTGGCCTCCAGCCAAGCCTCCGGGTTTAAGAGGAGCCAGTTCAGCGTCAACTCTGAACCCGGAGCAAAGGCGGAATCCAGCGGCAGCACCGCGACCAGCCTGCCAAAAAGTCAAAACCGGATCGACCTGAGCGCCGGTGCCAACCGGAGGACAGAAAACAACACCGACATCGCTATCGACGGGCCGGGATTTTTTCAGATCCAGGGGCAGAACGGCCGCATGCTCTACACCCGCAGCGGCGAGTTTCACTTCAACACCGCTAACAGCCTGGTCACTTCGAGCGGGCAGCCTCTCATGGGGGAGGGCGGCCCCATCGTCGTCGATCCGGATAAAGGGGCGATGACCATCGCCAAAGACGGGACCATCACCCAGGGCGCCGATACCCTCGGACGCCTGCCTCTTTATGACTTTGCTAAAGGGGAGGCCGACCTGACGCAAATCCCCGGCGGGTTCATGGCCAAGGATGGAGTTTCCCCCACGGTGGTGGAGAAGCCGTCGATGATTCAAGGGGCCGTAGAGGGCAGCAATGTTTCCCCGATCACAGAAATGATCAACCTCATCATGGTGTCCAACGCCTACCAGTCCTCCCAGAAGCTCATCACCTCGCATGACACCTTGATGGGGCAGGCGATCCAGACCTTGGGCGCACCCCCAGTAGCATAATTTCCCAACAGAAAGCACACTATGATTCCTTCCCTTCACTCAAGCGCCACCGGCATGGAGGCGCAGCAGCTCAACCTGAACACCATCGCCAACAACCTTGCCAACGTGAGCACGATGGGATTCAAAAAAAGCAAGATCGAGTTCAGCGATCTTCTCTACCAGCGCCAGAAGGAGATGGGGACGGATGGCGGCGGCGGCAATATCGTCCCTGTGGGCACGGAGATCGGAAACGGAAGCCGGATCGTTTCAACATCGAAAGTTTACAGCCAGGGGCAGCTGACCCAAACCGGGGAAAAGCTCGATTTCGCGATCGAGGGGGAAGGTTTCTTTGAGGTGGAGCGTCCCGATGGCACCAAGGCTTACACGCGGGACGGCGGGTTCAAGCTCTCCACGGACGGCCTCCTCCTGACCAAGGATGCGCATAAAGTCAATTTCCCGGCCTTGGATCCTACCGCCACGGCGGTGAGCGTCGCGGCCACCGGTGAGGTCACGCAGACGGTTGCGGGAGTGAGCACCCTCGTCGGGAAGGTCGAGCTGGCAAGGTTCGCCAACCCTGCCGGGCTGCGCAGCATCGGAGGCAACCTCGTCGAGGAAACCCCCGCCAGCGGCACCGTCACCCTCGGCAATCCAGGAGATGCCGGCTTTGGAAAAGTCAACCAGGGCTACCTGGAAACCTCCAACGTCAACGTGGCAGAGGAAATGGTGAACATGATCCTCGCCCAGAGAGCCTACGAGATCAACTCGAAGGCCATCCAAACTTCCGATAAAATGCTCGAACAAATCAACCAGATCAAACGGTAATGAAAACAACCCTTCACATCCTTCTTCTTGCCGCCACATCGGCTGCGCTTCAGGCAAACGACCTGGCTTCCATCCTTGCCCCGCTCACCAGGCCGGCGGCCTCGCAATCGCCTGGGGAGGCTCCCGCCGCCACGCGCGCCCAGATCAGCGAGGCAGATCTCACTGCGGCGCTGACCGCAGAGCTGAAATCCCACCTCTCGCTGGACGGGGATCTGAGGCTCTCCCTCACGCAGCCATGGGTCCCCCCCAGCGTCCCGGCCAACGCCGCCTGGGAAGTGCGCATCCTGCAAACGCCATCCACCGGGCTGGCCTCCACCGCGCTCGTCCGCTTCCGCGTGGATTCCGCAGGGGAACGTGTTGGAGAGTGGCAGGTGGTCGTGAGGGCGCAGCTCCTGCGCTCGGTCTGGTCGGCATCCAGCCGCGTGGGCCACAGGCAATCCCTTTCCTCCTCGAACTGCCAGGCCGTCCAGGTGGACGTCCTCCGCGAAAAGCAGGCACCCGTGCCCGCCGATACCGACCTCGCCTCCTACGAGGCCACCCAATCCCTCAGCCCGAACCAGCTTCTCACCTGGAAGGATATTTCGCCCCGCCAAGCCATCCGCAAGGGACAGGTCGTCGAAGTGCTCGCCTCGGAGGGAGCGATGAACATCACCATGAAAGGCACGGCCATGACCGGCGGAGGAGTCGGACAGGATATCATCGTCCGCAACCTCGACAGCCGCCGGGATATTTCTGCCCGCGTCATGGATAGCTCGAAGGCCCGCGTCAATTTCTAAGTACCCAGCCATGCCATCCCGTTCCCAATCTCTGATATTTTTTGCCGGAGCGATTCTGGCGCTCTCGATTCCCTGCACCGGGCGGGCGACCTCGCTTTGGGTGACCGAAGGCAACAACGAGCGCGGGATGTATGGCGACCGGACGGCCAGAAGCGTCGGCGACATCCTCACCATCGTGGTCGAGGAATCCACCGTTACGACCAAGGCGCAGGAGATCAAAACCTACAGCGCAGCCAGCAACGGCTGGGGGGCATTCGTCTCCGGCCTGCTCAACCAGTTCCTAGCCGCCGGCGGCGAGGCGGCAAAAATTGCCTTGGGCGCCACCGCAGCGGCGACCGGGGCTTCCGGCGGGAATAGCACAGGGAATGCCACGGTCTCCCCGGTCTCCGCCCTCAACAACGTGAGCATCCCCACGTTCGACCTCACCGCAAAAAGCGATTTCAATGCGGGTGGGTCAACCACCGACCGCCTCACGGCCAGCAACCGCACCGCCGTCACGGTGGTGGACGTCTTGCCGAATGGGAACCTTGTGGTGGAAGGCGGCAAAATCATCCGCGTGGGCAAGGATACCCAGTATGCCTCCATGCGGGGAATCGTCCGGCCGTTTGATGTCCTGCGAGACAACACCGTCCTCTCGAGCAACATCGCCGATGCCCAGGTCGAGTTCGTCCCTGCCGGAGAGCTTTCCGACGCACAAAAGCAGGGCTGGCTCCTTCGCTTCTACAACAAGGTCAAACCATTCTAGCACTTCGCAGAGAAGGGAGGCGGAGTCCGCGCAAGGCTTTTGCCGACAGCCGATGCGGTCGGCTGCGGCCGCTCCGCTGTGACCTGGGGCGGAGGAAAGCCGGGGCGGTGCCGGCACCTCAAGGGAAAGCCTCCGAGGCTAAAGGGTTACCGAGAGGGCTGGCTCGCTGGGATTCCTTCCCGCTCATCTGGGTGTGATTAAAAGTGGGTGAGGTCCCATTTTCCATTGATCCGTAAAAGGTAGGGGCAGACCTCCGGGCTGACCGAAGCGGCGGGCCAGGGACGTCCCGCCCTACCAAGCCTTGCATCCAACCTCACCCATTTTTAATCACACCCCGCTCAGCTGCTCAGCCCCCTTCATCGCCAGAGGCAAGGAGTGGCACGGATTATGCTGTGTATGCTTCCAGAGTTCCTACTATGAAAAATCTTCTGCCACTGATTTGCGTCTCCTTTCTCGCTGCGGGCTTGGAGGCACCGGCTATCGCCAATGACGAGAGCCCGCTGACCCTGACCCAGACTGGCGGCTCCCGGCTTAAGGATCTGACCAGCGTCGAAGGCGCGCGGGACAACCAGCTGACATCCTACGGCCTGGTGGTCGGGCTTGCCGGCTCGGGCGATGGCAAGATCACCGAGACGATCCAATCCACTGCCAACATGCTGCAGCGCTTCGGCATCAACGTGCCAGCGGAGACGATCAAATCGGGAAATATTGCTGCCGTGATGGTTACGGCGAACATCGGGCCCTTCTCGAAGCCCGGCTCGCGCATTGACGTGACGGTCTCCTCGATCGGCGATGCCAAGACCCTCCAGGGAGGAGTGCTCCTGCAGGCGCCGATGCTTGGCGCGGACAACCTCGTGTATGCCGTCGCCCAAGGGGCGATCGCCGTGGGCGGCTTCCTCGAGGGCAAGGGAGGGTCAGGCGGCTCCACCGTCCAAAAAAACCACCCTACCGTCGCCACGATCCCCGGCGGGGCGATTGTCGAGCGCGAAATTCCGACCGAGGTGGTCCACGACAACACGATCAACCTTCTCCTGCGCGAGCCCGATTTCATTTCTGCGGCGCGCATGGCCGAGGTGATCAACCAGATGTTTCCGAGCACGGCGGTCGCGCAGGATGCCGGAAAGATCAACGTCCGCATCCCTGCGGAATACCGCGCCTACTACGTGAACTTTCTCGCTACGGTCGGTGGGTTGGAAGTCGCTCCCGACAACGTCGCCCGCATCGTGATCAACGAGCGGACCGGAACCATCGTGGCCACGTCGAACGCCCGGATTTCCAAGGCCGCCATCAGCCACGGCTCGCTCGTCATCTCCATCGCCTCGAATCTCAACGTCAGCCAGCCGGGCGCGTTCAGCGGCGGGCAAACCGCAGTCACTCCCAGCACGACGACCGATGTGAAGGAGCAGCAGGGCGGCGGGTTCAAGATCGTGGATGATGCTCCGAACATCGAGCGCGTAGCTGCTGCCCTGAACGCCCTCGGGGTCAGCACCCGGGACATGATGTCCATTTTTCAAGCGATGAAAACCGCCGGCACCCTGCAGGCCGAACTTGTTCTCAACTAACATGAATGTCCTCGCCACATCCCCCTTGCGGGCGCAGCAGCTCGACCCGGCCGCCAGCCAACCCGCCAGCAAAAAGGCCACCGCAGAGTCCAAGCTCAAGGAATCGTGCCGCCAATTTGAGGCGGTCCTCTGGCGGAGCGTGCTGGATAAAGCCAACTCCGCTCAAGCCGACCGGGAAAGCGCGGGCGGGGAGGCCAGCGACAAGGCCGGCACCTACCAGTATTTCATCAACGACACCCTGGCCAATTCCGTGAGCGGCCTGCCCTCGAGCTTCTCCTCCGTCCTGTTTGCGTCGCTCTCCCCACACCTTGCACAAGATTCCAAAACCAACAACCCGTCATGAACATCGTTTTCCAGCCAGTCATCACCGCGCTCCAGGACGAGCTCCAAGAGTACGGAGGCCTGCTCAACCTTTTCCAGCAGCAGCAGCAGTTCGTGCTCCGCCACGATCCCGAAGGCTTCCTCTCGCTTGCCGATGGGGTGGAGGAGCAGATCCTGCGCAGCACGGAAAAGCGGATCGAGCGCGAGAAGCTGGTGCGGGAGACCGCCCTGCAGGCCGGGGTTGCTCCGGAATCCACGCTGGTCTCCCTCCTGCCGTATTGCCCGGAGCCATTCCGTCCGCTTCTGGCCGCCCTCATCGAGGAGATCAACGACCTCCTCCACCGGACCCGCCGCCGCCTCAGCCAGAACCACATGCTCCTCGGCCAGTGCGTTGATCTCGCCCGCCAGATGGTCGGGATGTCAATGCCGGAAGTGGCGAACAATACCTATAACGCCTACGGCAAAAAGGCGTCGACCCGCTCTTGCCACTCCTTCACCCAAGTCGTAGCCTAACCTGCCCCCTACTGCCATGTCTGGACTCATCGCCTCTCTGCTCAACAACTACCAGGCGCTTAACGCCCAATCCCAAGCGCTGGATATCACCGGGAAAAACCTGGCGAACATCAATAATCCCGGCTACGCCCGGCAGCGGGTGGTCCTCGGGTCGCTGGGCAGCATTACCATGGCAGACGGCTCGACCCAGAGCATGGGGGTCACCTCGATGGGCCTCCAGCAGGCGCGCGACGTGCTGCTCGACCGGCAATTGCAGAGGGATATCTCGCAGACGGCCGCCCTCGCTGCCAGCCAGTCGGGCCTCCAGGCGGCAGAAGCCGCCCTCGGACAGCAGCTCAACCGCCTCGATGACACCGGCTCCGTCAGCTCCACCACCACCAGCACAGGGGCCGGCATCAACGAAAATCTCTCCACCTTCTTCTCCGGCTTCGATGCCCTGTCGCTCAACCCCTCGGACAAGGGAGCACAGCAGCTCCTGATCCAAAAAGCCCAGATCCTGACGGAGAAAATCAATACGTCGGACTCCCGTCTCGCCGAGGTGCAGTCCGATCTGACCGAGCAGGTGAATGCGGATGTCGTGAAGGTCAACGACCTCATCACCTCGATCGCAAATCTTAATACCTCCATCGGACGCGCGGAAAACATTAAGCCCGATTCCGCAGTGGACCTGCGAGATCAGCGGCAGGCCCAAATCGAGGAGCTTGCCAAGTATATGGACGTCAGCGTCGCAGATGTCGCAGGAACCCATGGCCAGGTGAGCCTGGCCGCGGGCGGGGTGACCCTGATCAACCCGACCTTGGTTCCCCAGGTCACCGGCCTGGTCACCTTTGCCGGCAGCACGTTCTCGGGCGGTGCCGGCCCCGCCGCGCTCGCGCTGACCAGCGGCTCCCTGCAAGCCTGCGTCGATGTCCGAGACGGCCAGGTGACGGACTCCCGCACGGACCTCAAGGCGCTGGCCGACCAGCTCACCGCCAGCCTCAATGCCCTATCCCTGAATAACACCCCCGGAAAAAACTTCTTCAAGGTTCCCCCCACGAGCGGCCTGCTCGAGGTGGAGGTGACCACAGCAACCATTCAGGCGACAACGACTGGAACCTCCGGAGGCAACGAGCAGTCGGTCCTCGCCGCCAACCTCGCCAACAAGATTTTTTCGACAGGCGCCGGAGATGAAATCGACGGGACGTTTTCTTCCCATTTTTCTGGGATGGTCGCCTCCTTGGGCCTGGATCTTTCCAATACCACCAACCGCCTGGATGACCAGACGCTGAACGAGACCCTCACCCGCGAAAGCCGCGATTCTGTCAGCGGGGTTTCGCAGGACGAGGAGCTCGCCAACATGCTCCGCTTTCAACGCTGCTACCAGGCCTCCGCCCGTTTCACCAATGCCATCGACGGCCTCCTGGATCTCGTCGTGAACCGGCTCGGAAGCTTCTAACCTCACACTGCCATGAGAGTCACATTCAACTCCTTCTACAACAGCCTCTCGGACCGTTTCGGCAATCTCAACACGATGCAGCAAAAGGCGCTGCAGCAGATGTCCACCGGGCAGAAGCTCACAGTGCCATCGGACGATCCGACCGCCATGCAGCGGGTGCTCGAGCTGCGCACTTCCAAGGCTCAGGAAACCCAGTTCTGGAGGAACTCGGGCGATGTCACGTCGATCAGCAAGACCTCCACCAACGATCTGACGCAACTGAACGACATCTCCACCCGTGTGGCGGAGCTCACCACCCTCGGGTCCAACGCGCTGAACGACCCCCAAAGCTTTTCTGCCTACGCCTCGGAGACCGACCAGATCCTCGAGCAGGCGCTGACCCAGGCCAACTCCCGACTCAACGGAAAATACCTGCACGGGGGCACTGCGACGAACACCCCACCCTTCGTGGCCGTCCGCGATGCGAGCGGAAAGATTACCTCGGTCAACTACGTGGGCACCAATGCCGCAGCAGAGGCCTTGCCTGGAGGGTTAGCGACAGTCCGCGTTTCCGAGGACACGGAGGTCGCCCCCTACACAAACAGCGCGGAAAACACGAACATTCAAAGCCTTCTTAACAACATGGTCGCCCTGCGGGACGGCCTGGCAGCTCAAACCCCCGCTGCGGTGAGCGCTCTCCGTCCCGCCCAAGAGGCCATCGAGGACAGCCTTCTTTCGACCATTTCCCGAGCCGGCGCGGTCCAGTATCGCCTCGAGGTCAGCGCCCGGCAGTCAACCGAGCGGTTCCAGACGGACGAGGCGCTCATCTCTCGTGACGCCGATGTGGATATGTCGGAAGCCAGCGTCCGGTTCAGCCGCGCCCAAACCGCCTACAGCGCAGCAATCCAAAGCGGGGCAAAAATTGCCAACACATCTCTTCTCGACTACATCAGCTAGTTCTGTCATTATTTTCTGCGCTATGCAAATCAACACCACCACCGAACCGCTCAAGCAACCCGTCGCCGAAAAAGCCGAGGTCACATTTCCTGCAGGCCTGATCGGATTGCCCCATCTCACCCGATTCCAGCTGATCGCCGACCCGAACATCTACCCGTTAGTCATCCTGCGCCACCTGGGCGAGGAGCAGATTGATTTCCTGGCGGTGGATCCATCCGTCGTTCTCACGAAATACAACATGGTCATCCCTGACGCCGATGCTGAAGAGCTGGGGCTTTCCCCTGTCGGCGAGAACCCGCTCATTTTGAATATCGCGATCATCCACCCAACCGAGCCAAAAAAAGTCACGACCAACCTGACGGCCCCGCTCATCATCAACCGCCAAACCGGGGCAGGGAAACAGGTCGTTTTGGAGAATGCCGACAGCTACTCGGCGAAGCATGAGCTCAACATCGAAGCGCCCTGATTGGGCTGCCTGACTTGCCCTTCTGACCCGGCGCCTCGTGGCTATCCCAAGGGGCGCCGGATAACAAAAACAACAACAATTTCTGCCCGACCTCAGAAGCCCTGCGCTCCGCCAAAGCATCAGATCCCATGCAAATCAACACAGCGACAGAATTCCCCAAGCAGCTTGTGGGGGAAAAAGCAGAGGTCACCATTCCTGCTGGGCTGGTGGGCTTGCCCCTTCTCACCAAATTTCTGCTGATCTCAGACCCGGGGATTTATCCCTTTGTGATCCTGCGGCACTTTGGCGAGGAAGAGATCGACTTTTTGGCGGTGGATCCCTCGACGGTCCTTAAGGAATACAGTCTGGATGTTTCGGATGGAGACGCCGGAGAGCTCGGGCTGTCGGCCTCCGGGACGGCTCCGCTCATTTTGAATATCGCGATCATCCACCCGACCGAACCGCCAAGCATCACGGTCAATTTGATGGCCCCCGTCCTCTTCAACCGCGAAACAGGTATGGGAAAACAGATTCTTTTGGAGAATGCCGACAACTACTCGGCCGAACACCCGCTCGACATCGAAGCGCTCTGACCGCTGCGCGCTTTTGCTGCCGCACTTCGATCCATGCTCACCCTCTCTCGAAAAAGCAGCGAAACCATCCGGATCGGTGACGACATCTGCATCACCATCAAGAGGATCGAGGCCGACGTGGTGAAGCTGGGGATCGAAGCCCCACGGGAAATATCCATCTACCGGGGAGAAGTTTACGAGAAAATTAAAGCGGTGAATCTTCAGGCGGCCTCGCATGTTGCAGGAGCTCCGAAGATCAGGAACCTGGAAAAACTTCTTGGCAAGCTGCTGCGAAATTCTGGTGTAGGGGGCCCCCCTGAACCACCAACTACCTGATCCACACCTGATGAAAGCTCTATCTCCCCTAGCCCTCCGCGTTCTGTATTCCTTAATTGGCGTCTGCTTGCTCGGCGCTTCCGGGTGTGTGAACAAACGCCCGGCGCGCCCGTCGAAGCTCTACTCCGATGTCGGCAACATGCGGGTGGGCGGGCCGATGCGCCTGGCGGCCGACACGCCGGTTCCGCGCAACCCTCCGCGCCTGCCGATTATTGTGAAGAGTGAAGCCTACGCGGCTGCGGAGGCAAAGGGGGGGCAGCCGCCGCCATCGCCCGCTCCAACGCTCAGCTCTTCGGCCACTCCGATGGTTGTCACCTCTCCCGTGCCCGCAGAGGCCGATGGATACTTCCAAGCTCCAGCGCAAACCTCCGCACTGGGCGGCCTCTTTGATTCCGTCTTCGTGCCGCCCACTCCGCCCACTCCTACTGCCGTCAGCACTGCGAAGTATCAGGAAGTGAAGTGATACTTGCCACCATGGACAGGTCACGCCCCTTCGTCGGCTATGCCCTTTCCTCGGTATGGATCGTCGGATTTGCTGCCCTGCCTTGGCTTATCGGCGCAACGGCAAGAGCGGAACCGGATGCGCCACCTCCCTTGGGCCTGGTAAGCCCTGTCACTTCCCTGTCGGGATTATTGAGTCCTGCGGCACCTTTCTCTCGAAACGACAATACGCAAGCGTCTCCGAATCAGACGCCTGCGGCTTCAGTGATTCCGACGTTCTCGTTTCGAGAAAACATTTTCGTCGTCCCGCAGGGAACTCCCGAACCGCCGAGCGCAACACCTAGTCCAACTGCCACTCCTATTTCCACGGCGACAGTCAGGCCGAAAGCCTCCTCCAAGCCGAAAGCAACCCCTTCTCCCAAGCCAAAAGCGACCTTCAAGCCAACGCCGTTCCTGACTCCTGCCCCATCTCCCCAGCCTTCTCCGTCCCTGAATCCTGCATCGTTTCTTAATCTCGCATCGCTCCTCAAGCTCGCACCGCCCCCGAAGCCCGCATCGTTTCTTAATGCATCTCCCTCCCCCCAACCAACCCTAAAACCAACAGCGAAGCCGAAGGCGTCGCCATCGCCAACCTCAACGCCGAAGGCCTCTCCCACGCCGAAGGCATCCTCCAAGCCGAAGGCCTCTCCCACGCCGAAAGCACTCATCAAGCCAATCCCCTTCCTTGCTACTCCTACCCCTTCTCCCCGACCCACGCCGTCTCTCAATCCCACGTTGTTTCTCAATCCCGCATCGTCTTTT
>JBAXXX010000075.1:0-19359 GCA_037127695.1 Verrucomicrobiia bacterium
CGCAGGGCATAGGGCAGGCGTCGCACGGCGTAGGCGATGACGATAATCAGCCAGGCGAAAACAAAGCTTTTTACCATGCCGGAATAAAGGTCCATCGGGTGCCCGGCCTCCATCAGTCGCTGGACGTAGCTGGCCGTGTTCATGCCCATCGCAAAGTGGCAGATCGTCCACCCTCCAGCCATCCCGATGTAATCCCCAAAAACCGTCAGGACCGGGAGCATGGCCAGCATGGCCAGAAACCGGGGGACCACAAGGAACCGGACGGGATCGATCGCCATGACTTCGAGCGCCTCGATCTCTTCTCCGACCTTCATCGTTCCGAGCTCCGCCGTAACTGCGGAGCCGCTGCGCCCGATGACGACCACCCCGACGAGCAGCGGGCCCAGCTCGCGGAGGATCGTGACCGCCACAAGGTTCGGGACATAGGCGGCGGCCCCCATGCGAGAGAGCTCCTGCGCGCCCTGCATCGCCAGGGTCAGCCCGATGCTCAGCGATGTGAGCGCCGTCATCGGAAACGCCTGCACGCCGATCCGGACCATCTGCTGCAGCACCGAGGAAACCCGCACCGGCTTGCCGCAAAACGGACCGATAAACAGCCAGTAAAGGGTCTTCCCGTTGAGGGAGAAAAACGTCTTCAGCTCCCTCGGAAAGGTCATTGTAGCGCCAGGGAAGCCTCGTCGGCCGTCCCTCGAATCACGAACAGCTCGTTCAGCCGGACAAGGTCGAAAATGGCACGGACCTTTTGCTGAAGCCCGAAAAGCGCCAATTTTCCGCCAAAGCCTGCGCTTTCGCGGACATACTCGATCAGCGTCGCCAAGCCGCTCGAATCAATATACACCACCTCCGTGAAATCGAGCAGAAGAAATGGAGCTTTGCCCTGGACGCACCCCTGCAGGTGCTTGCGAAGCTCCGGGGAGGCATGCAGATCAATTTCTCCAGAGAGCTTCAGCGTCGTGCCAGTGGCGGATTCCAGCTTTTTGATTTGCATGCCCAGTTCTTACCCTGCCGGCATGCGCGAGGGAAGCTTGGAAATCCACTCGCGGATGGAAATTTACGCATCCCGTGCGCCTCCTCCAAATGAGTCGGATCGCCCCGGCCCGATGCCAGAAAACCATTCGAAGTCCCGCCGCCGCATCCAGGCCACGGGGACGAGGGCGTCCCCGCTCCATGATCACTTTCGCATCATACACCCATCTCCATCCTGCACCGATTTCAACGGATTTAATTAAATGGCCGTTGATATCGGGACGACTGAGAACATTGTAAATACAGATCCTTTTCCGAAACATGCCCCCCTCTTGGATCCACCCGATGACCTCAAGGCGAGCGCCTTTGGCTTTGCGACCTTTGCGGTCTCGGGCCTTCAGCCATGACTGATTGAAATTCAACACCACCATCCACCATGCCGATCAAAACCGAACACCTTCACTTTTACCAAACCCTTGGTGCGATCACCCGCCTGCCTGCCGGCTTTGAGGCGGGACTGGAGCGGGAGCGATTGCGGGTCGAGGTCGTCCGTCCGGATATTTTGCGGGTGCGCGTGAGCCGGGCGGGGAGGTTTGAGGAGAAGCCGTCTGCGGCAGTGTGCGCTCAGCCTGGTTCGTTCGGGGCGACGGATTTCACGCTTGAGGAAACTCCCGACACGGTGACGGTTTCGACCGGGGCGCTGGCGCTGCACGTGACCCGCGCGCCATTTGGCCTGAAGGCGGTGCGCGCCGATGGGTCCGTGATTTTCGAGACCGCTTGCGACTCCGGGCGCAGCCTCGCGTATGGGGAGCTCAACAGCCGGTTTGTCATCACCCGCAGCTGTGCGCAGGAGGATGCCTTCTATGGCCTGGGCGAAAAAGCGGGCGTTTTTAACCGCCATGGCCGGACGTTCACGCTGTGGAATACGGACATTTTCAACGGAGCCTCGACCGACGAGTTTACCCGTGACCTGCCGGACGCGCACCCGAGGAAGTCCGTGGAGAGCAAAGAATTCGATCCCTATTACATTTCGATCCCGTTTTTCTACCATCAGCCGGGCTGGTCGCCATCGGCGTCCGGAGCGCCGATGGCCGGGTTTTTCATTGATAATCCGTGGCGTGGCGAGTTCGAGTTTCCCGTCTCGAAAACCTACCGGTTCGAGTTCCTTGGGGGGCAATACGACGAATACATTTTCTCCGGGCCGGGCATGCCTGCGATTCTGGAAGCCTACACGGCGCTCACCGGCCGGATGGCCGCTCCGCCTCTCTGGGCGCTGGGCCACCACCAGTGCCGGTGGTTCGATTACAAGCAGGCGGACGTGGTGGATCTCGCCAAAACCTACCGCGACCGGAAAATCCCATGCGACGTGGTGTGGCTGGATATCGACTACATGGACGGCTACCGGGTCTTCACCTGGAACAAGGTAAAATTCCCCGATCCGGCGGCGATGATTGCCGACCTGCGCGAGCGGGGGCTGCGCGTCATCACGATCATCGACCCCGGGGTGAAGCACGAGTCTGGAAACCCGCTTTTCGAGGACGGCTTGCGCGACCGGCTCTTTTGCGAGAACGGCGTCGGCACCCCCTTCGTCGGCCGCGTGTGGCCGGGGCAGACGGTGTTCCCGGATTTTTCGCTCCCCGAGACGCGCGCGTGGTGGGGGCGGCTCAACGCGGATCACGTCGGGCATGGGCTCGCCGGGATTTGGAACGACATGAACGAGCCGGCGACATTCCTCGGCGATCTGGACTCCATGCGCTTCGATCACGGCCGCGCCGAGCATGGAAGGTTCCACAACGAGTATGCCATGCTCATGGCCATGGGCACGGTCGAGGGGTTGCGCGCCGCCATGCCAAACCTGCGCACGTTTGTGCTCAGCCGCGCGGGATCTGCAGGCATCCAGCGATACGCGGCAAACTGGATGGGCGACAACCGCTCGTCGTGGGACTTGCTCTGGCTTTCGCTGCCGATGGCCATGGGGCTTGGAATTTCCGGGCAGCCGTTTGTCGGTGCCGATATCGGCGGCTTTGCCGGGCACAGCGAAGGCGAACTCCTCTCCCGATGGTACCAGTGCGCCGCCTTCACCCCGTTTTTCCGCAATCATAATTGTTCCGGCTCAATGGATCAATATCCCTGGTCGTTCGGCTCAACCGTCGAGCAGCTTTGCAAGGAAGCGATTAGCGAGCGCTACCGGCTGATGCCCTACCTCTACGCCTGCTTTATGGAGGCGTCAGAAACCGGCGCGCCCATCCAGCGCCCGCTGATATTTGAGCACCAGGACGATGCTGCGGCGCGGAATCTTGACGACCAGTTCCTGCTCGGCTCGCACCTGCTCGTCGCGCCTGTCACCGCCGAGGGGCAGACCGCGCGCCACCTCTACCTGCCGGAAGGAACCTGGCGGGATTGGTGGACCGGCGAGGCCGTGTCCGGCGGCCGCCACTTGCTGGTGCCAACCCCGCGCGACCGCATCCCTGTCTTCGCACGCGGCGGCGCGGTCATCCCGCTCTGGACCGGCAGCCCCCAAACCACACAGGGGCACTTCCCTGAAGAAATCGAGCTCCGCGTCATCGTCCCGCTTGAGGACGGGGAAACCACCTCGATTTTCCATGAGGATGACGGCCTCACCTTCGCTCACCAGACGGGAGCATTTTTCCGGACCACCTTCCGGGTCGCCCGCGCCGGCACCACGCTCAGGCTCGCCGCCACCGTCTCCGGAAAGGGATTCCCCGAGTTCCGCCGAAAGAGGTTCCGCATCACACTCCCCGGGCTGCCCGGGCTGCCACGCATCGCCGGAGGCGGCGCCATCCTCGATGGCGAGTCCTTCGTCCTGCCCAACTCAGGCACACCATTCTCGCTCGAAATCGCGCTTTAAGGGGCGATCCATCAATAAACAAAACGCAAACACCACGATGAAAACAACGATGCACCGCTCCCAGCTTCCCCGATCCGGCATGGCTCTTGGAGGCATCGGCACGGGAGGATTTGAGATCCGGCAGGACGGCGGGACCGCCAACTGGAGCCTCTTCAACAACTGGCCGCAGTTTCCAGGAGCCCGCTTCCCACACAACGCGAAGCAGGCGCTCTTCTTCATGCTTTGGGTCAAGCCGGAAAACGAAAACCAGCGGCTGGTTTTGTTGCAGATCGAGGACAGCCACGGATCGGCGGGGATCGAGGGACACGAATTCCAATACATGTTCCCGTGGATCAGCGGGGTGGATACGATCTGCACGGCCGCCTCGTTTCCATTTTGTGATTTGGATTTCGAGCAGGATGGACTGCCGCTCCAGGTTTCCCTGCGCGCGTGGTCGCCGTTCATTCCAGGCAACGTGAAAGACTCCTCACTCCCGCTCGCGTATTTCGATTTCGATATCCGCTCGACGTGCGGGCGTCCGATCGATGTCCAAGTCCTGGCGATCTGCAGGAATGTTGCCGCCTATGACCAGCCGGAACGGATCTACGACAACCGGCGGGTGCGGGACGGCGGGTTCTCTGCCGTGGTGCTCTCGGCCGGACAAACCGATCCAGCCGCCGCCACGACCGGCTCGCTCTGCCTGGCTTCGCTCGATGAAAAATCCACCGCATACATGGGCTGGGAGCACCACCATCCTTACTACGAGCGGCTTCTGCGCGAATGTCCGATGCCCGAGGTTGATGACACCGATGGGCGCAACAGCACCGACGCGAAGACAGGAAAACGCAAGGCCGATCCGCGATGCTTTGCCACCATCGGACGCGCGGCGAACCTTCCCGTGCGTGGGGATGGGTTCCAGCATACCTTCGCTCTCGCCTGGCACTTCCCGAACCTCTACGGCCGCATCGCCAAACAATCCGACAGCTCCGGATCCCACGACGAACCGAATGGCCACGACCGGCTGGAGGGCCATTACTACAGCAACTTCTTCGGCTCGTCCGAGGAGGTCGCACGCTACGCCGGCTGCGAGCGCGTCCGCCTGCTCGAGGAAACCAGCGCGTTCCACCGGACATTCTTCGACAGCTCGCTGCCCGGCTTCGTGCTCGACCAGGTGAACTCCCAGCTCAACACGTTCCGCACTTCGACATGGCTGACAAAAACCCGCATGTTCGGCGTGCTCGAAGGCCTCAGCCCGAAGAAGCCGTGGGCAGGCATCGCCACCACCGATGTCGCCATGTATGGGCAGATCGCAGCAAGCCTCCTTTTTCCAGAGCTCGACCGCATGACGGTCGACGCCTGGAGGAAATTCCAGAACCCCAACGGAAGCGTCGTCCATTCGGTTTCCTGCAATTCCTACGAGGCCAATGCCTGCGAACTCACCGGCCATCGGCTCGACATGCCCGCACAGTTCGTCTTCATGACCCTGCGCGCCGCGCTCTGGAGCGGCGATCGCAGGTATTTGGAATCTGTCTGGCCAAACGTCAAGAGCGCCCTTGCCTACGTCCTCCGCGAGCGCGACAAAAATGGGGACCACCTGCCCGATATGGACGGCATCATGTGCTCGTACGATAATTTCCCGATGTTCGGAGTTGCCCCCTACGTGGCCACGCAGTGGCTCGCCGCAGTCGCCCTCGCGCTCCATGCCGCTCGCCTGCTTGGCGACACCCTGTTCTCCGGGGAATATGCCGCCTATTTCCAACAGGGCTGCTCCACGCTCGAAAAAACCACGTGGAACGGCCGCTACTTCGCCCTCTATTCAGACGAACAGGCTGCCAACCCAGCCGAAAAAACCGGATGCATGACCGACCAGATCCTAGGTGAAGGCGTCGCCCGCCAACTCGGGCTTCCGCACCTGGTGGATCCTGAAAAATCAGCGGCCGCCTTGCGCGCGATCCTCGCGATGAACTACAAGCCGGATCAAGGCCTCCGCAACTGCCAATGGCCCGGAGATACCTTTCTTCACGAGATCGGAAAAGACACCTGGGTGGACCAGGCAAACACCTGCTGGACCGGCGTGGAATTCAGCTTCGCCGCCCATCTCTACGCCGCCGGCCTCCACGAAAATGCCGAGGAGATCATCCGCAACGTGGACGCCCGCCACCGCAAGTGGGGCATGTATTGGGACCACCAGGAATTCGGCGGCCACTACTTCCGCCCGATGTCGGCGCTCGCCATCCCGAATGCGTTCCTCGGATTGAGCTACGACGGCGAGACCTTGCGGATCGCTCCCGCCCGCCCGCTCCCGCCCGGACGCTGGTGCGTGCTTCTCCCCGGCGCCTGCGGAACGTTTTTTCAGGACGCCCGCGGCTGCCGGCTGGAAATCCGCTCCGGTTCCGTGAAGGTAAAAACTATCGAGCTCCCAGCCTCCGGCACCGCGACGTTCACGGGATCAGGAGAAATTCTCGATGCAGAAGCCAATGGCTCGACCACGACGATTCGCATGAAATCCGCCATCGCTTTCGAGGCCGGCTGCCTCGTTGCCATCTCAGGAACCAGCCATCATGAGCCCTGACAAACCAGCCTGCCGCTAACAAATCCAACCCGACAACCACGATGAAACTCCTCACGATCGGCAACAGCTTCGCGGATAATGCCACCGAGTTCCTCAGCGACATGTTTGCCGCCGACGGCTCGGAGGCGCTCACTTTGGGCAAGGCCAACCTCGGTGGCACCTTCGTCCAAAAGCACTGGAACCTCCACCTGCAATCCGAGAGGTTTCCCCACTTGAAGCCTTACCAGTTTCTTCTCACCGGCTGCGAGCCGCGCGATTCCAGCCTAAGCAAGGCCATCTCTGCCGAGCCCTGGGACTATGTGACCCTCCAGCAAAGCAGCGACCTCAGCATTGATCCTGCCACGTTTTTCCCCTGGATCGGGCTTCTGCACGGTCTTGTGCGCGAGCTGGCTCCTCAGGCCGAAATTCTGATCCACCAGACATGGTCATACCGCGAGGACTCGGGGATCTATCGCGAAAACGGTCTCAGCTCGGCCAGGATGTTCGAGCTTCTCGCGGGCAACTACCGCGAGGCGGGGGCCCGGCTTGGGTGCCGGGTCATCCCGTGTGGCCTGGCCTTCCAAAAAGCCAGGGAGCGCAGCCCCTACGAGCTCGATCCGAGCTACGATTTCTCCGCGCCCGAGCCGCTCACCCTCCCCATCCAGACCAACACCCTGCAGCAAGGCTACTGCTGGGACACCGGCAATACCGCGAGCGGCAATCCGGAATTCCGTCTCGACTGCCGGCATTGCAACGTCCGGGGGATCTACCTTGCCAACGCCGTGTGGTTCGAGTTCCTCACCGGCCGCACGCTCGCCGGGAACACATTCCTCCCGCCGGAGCTCGACCCCGCCGACCGCGACCTCCTCCGACAATGCGCCAGCGACGCCGTCGCCGAGGGCGGATCCTGATAAAAAAGCAGCCGGCGAATGAAACAATCCGCTCTTCCTGCACGCTCATTCATGTCACTCCCTACCACCTGCTGTTTCAGCACCCTCTCTTTGGAAAAGTCTGATCTGGAGACCTCGTTTTGGGCACCGCTTGAGGCTGGCAGTCTTGTCGTTCAGAATGCGCCGGCGGGATCCCGCGTCCGGCTGTTCGATGGGGTCGGGGGCATTTACTCGGATCTCCGGGCCCGTAGCGGCGAGGGCTTCTGCGTGCGGGGTGCGCCGGGCGCACATGCGGCGAGGCTTGCGGCGGCGGACGGCCAGACGTTGGCGGAGGTCCGGTTCTCAGTCAGGGCGAGGACGCGGATCAGCTGCGAAGGCGCACCTTATGGCAAGCTGGCGGAGCGGCTTGAAAACCTTCTTCGCGCCGCGCAGGGGAACCAGAGATGGGTCCTTCGCGGAAAGCCGCGGCTGATGTTTGTGGATTGGGGGCGCGACCATGTCCACACGCTCAAGGCGATGAAGTATTTTGAGGCGGACGTCACCTCGGGGATCGATTACTGGCTCGAGACCCAGGAGGCGAACGGGATGGTTTGGGATTGCATCGCTGAAAACCCCACCGGGACCGCGCCGAGCTGGTTCGGCGAGGCTCTCGGCGAGGGGTTCTTCCGCTACGAGGAGGACGGACGCTACGTGGTGAGGCGGATCCCGGTCGAGGCGGACTGTGAGTTTCTTTACGCCGAGGGCGTCTGGCAGGCGTGGAAGGCGACCGGCGACGACGCGTGGATGCGCCTGCAGCTCCCGCGCCTGGAGAAAGCGCTCCGCTACAATACCTCGCACCCCGACCGGTGGAGCCGCAGGCATCGGCTTGTCCGGCGCTCGTTCTGCATGGACAGCTGGGATTTCGCCAACCCGCACTATTGCTCGGGCGACCACCGCCGGATCAACCCCGGGGATCCGCAATTTCTTTTCCATGGAGATAACTCTGGGCTCTATGCGTTCCACTGGATGCTGGCCGAAATGCAGGAGCACGCGGGCGACCGCCAGCGGGCCGAGGAGATCCTCACCGCAGCCGCCAGCCTCCGCGAGAGGGCGAACAAGAAGCTCTTTTTCGGCACGGCCTACGGGCACATGATCCCGGAGAAGCTCGATCCCGAAAAGGTTTACTCCCTGGTCGGCGACGAGCGCCGCCGGCTGAGCTTCTCGCTTGGCTACACGATGAACCGCGGGCTTCCCACCCATGAGATGGCCGTGAAAATCCTCAACGAATTCCGCCGGCGCGGAAAAAAGAAAGCGTCCACCAGCTTCGCCGAGTGGTTTGCGATCGACCCGCCCTACACGGAAGCCCAGTGGCCGGGCACCGCAGGGGAGAGCTGTGCGCCGGGCGAGTACATGAACGGCGGGATCTCGCCCGTTGTTGCGGGCGAGCTCGCCCGCGCGGCCTTCGAGCACGGCATGGAGGACTACGGTGCGGATATCCTGCGACGGGTGTGGGAGCTCACCGAACGTGACGGCAGGCACCTGCACGACACCTACCGCCAGGTGCCGAAAAAACCGGCTCTGCCACGTGCGGAGTTCCGATTCCTCGACCTTCGCCCGGCTGCCAACCGCGGGCTTTGCCACGGGGCGTTCCCCGGAGTGCCTGCGTGGACGGACGAAGGGGATAACGACATGAGAAACCTCCCGGTCGGCCGCCGCCGGTTTGGCGCAATCCGCTTTGATGTCATGGATCCGGCCCGCAATGCCGGGCGTGCGGTCGTCCACCTGGCGCCTTGCGCCGCCGCCGACATTTCCGCCGGCGACATCACCGCCACCAGCCTCTATTTCCTCCACGCCTTCAGCGGAAGAACCCGCCCGGGCGATACCGTCGCCGTCTATGAGATCGAATATGCCGACGGATCCCGTGCGGGGATCCCGATCTGCCTGCAAAAAGAAATCGCAAGCTGGTGGAACCCGACCGATCAAAAGGCTCTCGAGGCTGCCGGCGCCCGCATCGCATGGCGCGGCCCGAACCCGCAATGGAAAGATGTCGGGGTCAGCATGTTCGGTTGGAACAACGCGCACCCGGAAAAGCCGATCCGCAGCGTCCGCGCGCGCTCCGTGCGGGGCGAGCTGATGCTGCTCGCGATCAGCGCCTCCGACCAGCCCGTGGCATTCGAGCCTCGCATCCGCTCGGGCGGGCTTCCCGCGTGCTGGGGCCAGGCGGCAGTTTACCATGCGGTCGCCGAGGGCCTCGCGGGAATCACCGATGCGGGCCGAGGGTTCGACCATGTCTCGATCACCCCTCGCTGGGCGGCGGCGGGAGTAAGCAAAGCGGACGTCTGCCTGCATTATCCGGCCTCCGGAGCCTGCTGCGCCTACAGCTACCGGCATGGCAGGGGCAGGATCGCTCTCGACTTTGCGGGCGGCTTCCAGTCAGCCTCCATCCGCTGCCTTCTGCCGACCGGAAGGCGGGCGGCAGGAGTCGCCTCAGGCCGCACGGAGATCCCATTCACACAGGAGCATGTCGGCAAATCCTGCTACGCGCGCTTTGCCATCTCCGGGATCATATCGTCCCCAATCGTCATTCGCCTCGCCGATAAATCCTAGGCTCGCCGCTTCCATGACAGACCAATTCCATCCCGGGCAAGTCTGGCTCGACACCGGAGGCCAACCGATCAACGCCCACGGCGGAGGCATGCTCTACCATGAAGGGGTTTACTACTGGCATGGCGAATGCCGGCCGCAAGGCCCGTCCACGCTCAACGCGCAGATCGGCGTCTCCTGCTACAGCTCGGCCGACCTCCACCATTGGAAAAACGAAGGAGTTGTCCTCCCTGTGATCCATGGCGACGGAAGCCATCCCATGGCCGCAGGCTGCAAGATCGAGCGGCCGAAGGTCATCCGCAACGCCGCCACCGGCAAGTTCGTCATGTGGTGGCACCACGACCTGAAGGGCATGGGTCATCTCAACGCGCTCGCCGGCGTTGCCGCATCCGATTCCCCCTGCGGCCCGTTCGAGTTCATCGAGGTGCTCAAACCTCACTGGCGCATGTTTCGCGACGGCACCGCCTACGTCGATGAGGATGGCGAGGGATACCTGCTCTACGCCACCGACGACAACGCCTCGCTTGCCATCAGCCGCTTGAGCGGCGACTACCTGAAGCCGGCGGCCCCGTGGCTCAAGGTCTTCCCAGACCGGTTCATGGAAGCCCCGGCGATCTTCAAACGCGCCGGCCAATACTATTTTATCGGCTCCGGCTGCACCGGCTGGGCGCCGAACGAAGCCCGCTCGGCGATCGGGCACTCGGTCTTCGGCGGCTGGCACGAGCTCGGAAATCCCTGCCAGGGAAAAGGATCCGAAATCACCTTCGGCGGGCAAAGCACATTTGTCTTCCCGGTCGCCGGAAGGAAGGACGCATACATCTTCATGGCCGATATCTGGAACCCGGACAACCTCGCCGATTCACGCTATGTCTGGCTGCCCATCACCTTCCAAGAAATTACAAATCATCCCGGGCCGCGCCCGTTCATCTCCTGGCACGAGCGATGGGGATTGGACATTTTTGCAGCATAGCGGCCGGAAAACGTCTCGGATTGTCTGAACTTATCCCTCTTCAGTCAGGCAATCCTTCGTGAAAGAAACGGCGGGAAGGTTCACGGAATCCTCTTGCCTTGGCGCAGGAAATTGTATGAGCTGCGCGAATGCCTCATCTCCCCCGGCTGCTTCTGCTTTTCCTCCTGGCGCAAAGTGCGGGCGCAGCGACTTGGAGCTACAGCTGGCCCCCATCGAAAAGTGAAAGCGAAGTTCGGGCGAGCGTGTGCCCGTTGAAATACGATAAGAAATGGGCTTACGCCATCGAGCTGGACGATGGCACCGTCCCCACCGGAACGTTCGCTCCGGATTTTTTTGCAGAGTTTCAATATACGGACGCCGCCCCCGGGGTTGGCAAAGGCCAGCGGAAGCCGGTTGTCGGAAGCCTGGCGCTTTTTCCCTACCGCGTTGGCGCGAATATCACCTATGTGAATTTCGACCAGGTCCGGGAGATTTGCGGCAAGGGCTGGGCTGTGGCGAACCATAGCTATTCCCACAAGGGCAAGACGTATGGCGATGTCCCGGAAATCCTCACGCCCGAGCAGATCAAGGACGAGCTTTTTTGGAGCCAGGCCGTGTTCGCCCATGAGCTTGGGCATGCGCCGACGCATTTTGTTTATCCAAACGGCTACACCGCTTATGCGGATTCGCTGGGAGCGGTGGGCATCGCCTCCGCATCGAGCGTTGGCGGCAAGGGCGGGATCAGCCTCGTGAAGATGGGCGACAGCTTCCTTTCCATCCCCCGCTGCTACCTGGATGAGGGGGCCTGGACGAACTCATTTCGCAAGGGCAACCCGATGGACGGAATCCCGGCAGCCGGCCCTGCGGCAGGGGATCTGATTATCGACTTCACACATAACCTTTCGCCAGACCCCGGCTCGGCAAATCAAAAACGCTGGAGGGAACGCCTGGGCACGCTGGCTGCAAAATTCGGGGCGGATGGGACGGATGAGTTCTGGAGCGCCCCGACTCAGGATATTATCGCGTATTGGCGTGCAGCGAAAGTGGCCGAGGCGCAGCTGGCACCCGGCAAGCTTTCGGTCAGCCTGCCGGATTCCCTGCCGGGGACGCCGCTGACCATTCGGCTGGATGGGGTTCCCGCAGAGACGAACATCCCCTCGCCGCCAGGAGGCTCGATCTGCCGCAAGGACAGCACGGTCTGGATCACGACCCCCGTGATCGGTGCTCCCGGTGCCGCCGCATTGACCCCACCGGTAAAGCAGATCTACAAAGGCCCCCCAGCGCCCACGATCCCCTTGGACTCCCCCAGGCGCATCGCTGCCGTCCGCGTGCGACAGCATGGGAATCCCACGCCCGACCGCCAGCTCAACGTGAACATCACGCTGCCAGATGGATCCATACAAAAGTTTTCCGAGCAGACCCAGCCGGACGGATTCATTTCGGGAACGCACGTCTTCTCCTCCGTCCCGAACCGCGAGGCCCCGCTGGCAAAAAGCGTCGAGATCACGACCGACCCCTCGATCAAAGAAGTGGAAATCTGGGCAGCTGACGACGCAAGGCGCTAGCCCGGAGAAATCACAGAGGGGTGGTTCAGGTTGCGCAATATCTTTACCTTTACTACCAACGGCTTTAACCCAAGTTTCTTAAGGCGTGTGATTATTGGGCCAAAAAGAGGCGAAAGCTGCCTCTTTTTGACCTTGGAAGCGACGCAAGTAATTTATAATCATTGCTGTATCACCTTTTCATGTCGGCTGACTCCTTTTTCGCCGCGATCCTCGTCGTGATGCTGACCCATTCATGCTCCCACCTGCGATCCGGCACGTTGGGGCCAACGGCCCATCAGCGCCTTCTGCGTTTCGACCAGCAGCAGGGCAGCGAAACCTGCCGCGAAGATCCGCAGCCATTCGTCCCAGCCGAGCGGGGCGGTCTGGAAAACGCCATTAAAGAACGGCAGATAGGTGATGCAAGCCTGGAGCACCAACACGCCCACAATGCCCATCCACAGCCAGCCGTTTCGGAAAAGTCCGATCGCGAGGATGGAATGGCGCAGCGAGCGGCAATTGACGAGGTAGAGCGCCTGGATGACCGCGACGGTGTTGAGGGCAACCGTGCGGGCGGCATCCAAGCCAGCGCCGCGAGCCAGCTCCCATTGAAACAGACCAAACGCCGCGACGAGGATCAGCACGCCGACCAGGACGACCTGGGCCAGCACCGTCCCTGACAGGATCGGCGCACTGGGGGTGCGGGGCGAGCGCTGCATGATGTCGTGCTCCCGGGGTTCGAGCGCGAGAAAGAGGCCGAGCACGCCGCCGGTGGTCATGTTAATCCAGAGCACTTGCAGCGGCAGGATTGGGAGGGTCACGCCAGCCAGCGCCGCCACAAGGATCACGAGGCCCTGGCCAAGGTTGCTCGGCAACGCCCAGGCGAGAATCTTGGTGAGGTTGTCGAAGACGTTGCGCCCTTCCTCCACGGCGGCGCGGATCGACGCGAAGTTGTCGTCGGTGAGCACCATGTCCGCCGCTTCCTTGGCCACCTCGGTGCCGGTGATGCCCATCGCGATGCCGATGTCGGCCTGTTTCAAAGCGGGGCCGTCGTTCACGCCGTCACCGGTCATCGCCACGACGTTGTCCCGTGCCTGCAACGCCTCGACGAGCCGGAGCTTCTGCTCGGGCGTCACCCGCGCAAAGACGGCTACATTCACGGCCGCCTCGATGAGTTGCTCGTCGGAGAGGGTGGCGAGATCGCGCCCGGTGAGCGCGGCGGGGAAAGCGTTCCCGCCGGTCGATTCCTGCACCAGACCGAGCTGGCGGCCAATGGCCACTGCGGTGCCGGCGTGGTCGCCGGTAATCATCTTCACGCGAATCCCGGCGCGATGGCAGGCGCGCACCGCCTCGACGGCTTCGGGGCGCGGCGGGTCGATCATTCCCTGCAAACCGAGGAAAATGAAGTTGCCGGGCAGGGTGGCCGCGACGATGTGCCGGGTATCGGACGGCAGATCGGCGCGTGCAAGGGCAAGCACGCGGAGGCCCCCGGCGGCCAGTTGCTCGACCTGTTCGTGGATGCGTTCCTTCGAGAGCGCGATCGGCAGGCCGCTGGCGTCCGACGCCGCGTGGCAGCGCTGGAGCACCACTTCCACCGCGCCTTTCAAATAGACAACCCGGCGGCCCGCGCCAGGGTCGTCGTGCAGCGTGGCCATGAATTGGTGCTGGGACTCGAAAGGGATCGCATCCACTCGCGGGAGCCGGGCCAGCACGGACTCGGGGGTCAGCCCGGCCTTGTGCGCGGCCACGACGAGAGCGACTTCGGTCGGGTCGCCCTGCGCGTCCCATCGCCCTTCCTTTTGGACCAGCGCGCTGTCGTTGCAGGCCATGCCCGCGAGCAGACATTCGGTGACACCTCCGCTTTCGCCCGGCGACAATGCCAGCCCGTGCAGCGAGATCTCGCCCGCCGGCTCGTAGCCGTTGCCCGCGACATCGAAAACCGATTCGCCCACGACGACCTGGCGCACGGTCATCTGGTTTTGCGTGAGCGTGCCGGTCTTGTCGGAACAGATCACCGTTGTGCTGCCCAGCGTTTCCACCGCCGGGAGTTTGCGGATGATCGCGCGGCGGCGCGCCATGCGGGCCACGCCGATGGCGAGCGTCACCGTGACCGCAGCGGGCAGGCCCTCCGGGATGGCGCCCACGGCGAGCGCGATGGCTGCCGACACGATCTCGTCGAGGCTCTCCCGGCGCAGCAGGCCAACCACGACCACGATGGCCGCGAGACCCAGGATCAGGATCAGCAACTTGCTGCTGAACGCCGCCATCTTGCGCGTCAATGGTGTCTCAAGGCTCGGCACTGCGGAGATCATCTCGGAGATGAGTCCGATCTCGGTCTGGTCGCCGGTGCTGGTGACAATGCCCCTGGCCTGGCCGTAGGTCACCAGGGTCGAGGCGTAAGCCATGTTCGCGCGATCGGCGAGCACGGTGTCGGGAGAGAGTTGCACCTCGGCGGATTTTCCGACTGCCGTGGATTCGCCGGTGAGCGCGGCTTCGGCGACTTGCAGGTCGCGCGTGAACACCAGCCGCAGATCGGCCGGCACCTTGTCGCCAGAAGTGAGCGTCACGAGATCGCCGGGCACAAGCTCCGACGAAGGCAGGCGCAGCGTTTTTCCGGCACGGACCACGGTGGTTTCGGTGATGAGGCTTCTGGCCAGCGCCTCGATCGCGCGCTCGGCCTTGCTTTCCTGGAGGTAACCGATCCACGCATTCACCAACACCACCGCGAGGATGACGACGGAATCCACCACGCCCCCCATGCCGAGCTTGATGAGACCGGCGGCGAGCAGGATGTAGATGAGCGGATTGTGGAACTGAAGGAGGAAGCGCATCCACGGGCTGCGGCCTTTGCGGGGGGTGAGCCGGTTCGGGCCGAAATGCTCCCGGCGATGCTTCACCGCAAAGAGGTCGAGCCCCTTGTCCGTGTCGGTCTCCAAGAGAACGCCGACTTCGGAAGCGGACAGGTGATGCCAGTGATGACTGAGAAGAGTTTGCATAAGGATTAAATTTTGTGGTGCCGAGGCGGGGCCCACCTTCTGTCGGTGGCGCTATGACTCCGGGTCGGTCGGTTTCCTGTCGGGGTCACATTTATGGAGCAGCCAGTAGCCGACGCAAGCCGCTAGGATCACCGCCGCGGTCGCCCACACGAATCCCGGCTCGGTTTGCTTGAAGTCCATGATGATCACCTTCCGCGCGATGGCCATGATCGCCGTCGCCATCACGATCCGCACGTGAATGATGTCATCGCGCAGATACATCGTGATGTTGACGAAAATCTCGATGGCGATGAGCACGGCCATGAACGCGCCGAAGGTGGCCAGGATGTCGCTGACGTCCAGGACAAACATCGGCTCCGCTTGGATCAGCTTGTTGAAGAGCGTCCAGCCGACATCGACCGTCCCGACGAGAATCAGCAGCGTCATCAGCACGGCCAACCCACGCACCGCCAGATGGATCGCCTTGCGCAGCATTTTGATCAACGGATCGGTGGAGTTATCAAGACCGGGCATGGGATGTTTTGCTAAATCGTCTCATCGCGGACGAAAACGTAAAATAGTGCCGGGCGGCCTTTGCTGAGTCATCCCCCTGACAGCTGCGACCTTCCACGGGCTGGCGGGCCAGCCATAGCGCATGTGGCGTCACCAAATGCGCCTTCCAGTGGAAGACGCCGAGGGCGAGCATGATGAGGACGAAGGCGATGAAGCCGATCCAGAGCAAGAGGGTATCAATCACAGCCCGACAGTGGCAGCTTCCGCCAAATTCGACAAGAGAAACGGGCGCATGACAAAAAAGGGTTGGGGGGAATTCTCTCTTTTTTCACGGGTGTCCGGCTAACATCATAATCAGTTTTTGTTAAAATCTATTTTTGAGCGAGTTGCGCATGAAAAGTGAAGTCACGCATTGGAATTCTGGAGCCCCCTCAGACAGGCTGGCGCATGAATTCCGGCCGCTACATCCTTTCTCAAGTCCTCGATCTTGTGGATCGCAAAACTCGATGCCGCTTGGTCGAGCGCTACGATGCCGAGTCGCGTGTCCGGCATTTTAGTTGCCGGCAGCAACTCATCTGCATGGCTTTTGCCCAACTGACTTGGCGGGAGGGCCTGCGCGATATTGCCGAGTGTTTGAATGCACGGCCAACTACTCTTTACCATCTGGGTTTTTCCGACCCGGCGGCCAAATCGACGCCGGGCGATGCCAACGAACAGCGCGACTGGCGGCTTTGGGAAGATCTGGCCCAGACGCTCATGCGCAAAGCCCGACCGCTCTATGCCAGGGAAGATCTCTGGCTGGACATGCGGACGGGACTTCGTATTTCTTACCAACAACCTGAGCGTCCCCGCGTTGTCTGTGGCCATACTCTACCGCCTGCGATGGCGCATCGAGTTGTTCTTCCGCTGGATCAAAGGCCATCTGCGCATCAAGCATTACTATGGGACGAGCCCCAATGCGGTGAAGCCACAGATCTGGATCGCGGTGTGCGTTTACCTGATGGCGGCCATCATTCACAAGGAATTGAACCTGCCGGGAACCTTGCGCAGAACTTTGCAGCTTTTGAGCGTCCATCCGCTTGAGAAAACCACTATGCATGAGCCACTTACAGATCCTGACTCCCGAGATTTGGAACCGTTATACTCTAACAACCTGCTGTTGTGTAACTTATAACAGGACACTTGTGTCTTTTTTTGATGAAAAAGTTGTAGTTTCTCATACTACATTTTCAACCATCCACCACAGCCCACCTCCACACACGTGACCGCCAACTCCTTTCCCAAATCGATCAAATCCGCCGCGGTTCCATCACCGAACAGTCTGTCGAGAGCGGCCGCAAAGACGGCACAAAAGTCGGGCGCGGCCCTTACACTCTCTACTCTTTCAAGGACAAGGTTTCCGGGATGGAATCCGGGATGAGGTCCACGCCCTTGAGGAGGCAGGCCAGGGAGACGCCCGCCTCGGCGAGATACGCCGGGAGCGGGTCTGCGCAGTGCGCCACTCGGAGGCCAGAATCCGCATCAGGATTTCCGCACCCTCATGAAGATCGTGGTGCTGCCGGGCCTGTTCGGTCGCCAGCTTCGTGAAAATCTGGGCGCTGAATCCCGGCAACTCACGCAGGCGGGCTGCCGTCATGTGGGCGCGTTCGGTTTCGATGTCTTCGTCCAGCGAAATTGCTTCGCCCGGGGATCCGTGGATTCTCACAATGTTGGTTCGATGGATAAGTGGCAGTGGTTTCATTCCTCGCTGTTCCTTCCGGTGAGGAGTGGCAGGACGTGCCACAGGAAATAGGCAAGGGATGTGATGAAAGCGGCCACATAGGTCAGGGCCGCAGCGTTCAGGACCTTGCTCACGCCGTCCTCTTCGGTCGCGGTCGAGACAACTCCGCTGTTTCTCAGGGCCAACTTCGCGCGGTTCGAGGCGTCGAACTCAACGGGCAATGTCACGAGGTTAAAGAGCATGATGATACCCCATCCCGCCGCCATGAGGATCATTGCGGTGCTTCCGCTCACGAACCCCGTGAAGAGCCCGATGAGCGGAAGCCACATCACGACCTGGCTGGCGATCGTGGTGGCCCCGACGGCTGCCATCCTCAGGTGGAGAGGGGCGTAGGCCCGCGAGTGCTGAATGGCATGCCCGGCCTCGTGGGCAGAGACCGCAAGCGCCGAAATCGAGCTGCCGCGGTAGTTTTCTTCGCTCAAGACAAGCCGACGATGGGTCGGGTCGTAGTGATCGGTAAGCTGGCCTGTCTGTGAGACGATGTCCACGCCCGTCACGCCCTCTTCGTCCATAATCCGCCGCGCCGCCTCGGCCCCGGATATCCCGGAGATCGAGGGCTCGTCCGCATAGCGGCGGAAGACCCGCTTGACCCGGAAGGAAGCCCAGAGCGAAAGGGCCATTGTGCCTGCAAATAAGATGAGTGCTGTTGTCATTAGCAAGAATCTGCCAGTAAATTTATAGTTTGTATATAACGATGATAAAAACATATCATTCGAGTTATACGAATGAACACCCAGCTCAACTACCACCATCTTCGCTACCTCCTTGCCGTGGCGGCGGAGGGCGGAATCAAGGCCGCATCCGATGCGATCCACGTGTCGCCGCCGACGCTGAGCGCGCAGGTGCGCGAGCTGGAGGAGTTTTTGGGAACTCCGCTTTTCCTGCGCGAGGGCAAGTCGCTCGTGCTTACGCATGCCGGATGCATGGTGAAGGGGTATGCCGAGAGGATTTACGGTTTCGGGGACGAGATGGTCGAGGTGATCCGCCGGGGCGGGGCGGGCGGGGCGGAGACGGTGTTTGTGGGAATTGTTGATGCGTTGCCCAAGCTGCTCGCCTCGCGCCTCCTCGTGAGGGCCTTCGAGCAGCTGCCCTTATTGCATGTGGTGGTGCGCGAGGGGATGCCGGGAGAGCTGTTTCCCGCGCTTTCCGCCCACCAGCTCGACATCGTGATCGCAAATGAGGCAGCCCCACTGAAGACCGTTCTTTTCAGCACGAAGGTCGGACGCCACGGGGTCCGGTTCGTTGCGTCCCCCGCATTGAAGAAAACCTATCGGCCCGGTTCCGGGCTGTCCGGATTTCCCGTTCTGCTTCCGACGCGCGAATCCGCACTCCGCAGAGAGATCGACCGCTGGTTCGCGGAAAAACGGGCGACGCCAATGATCCGCGCCGAGTTCGATGATGCGGCGGCCATGTGGGAAATGGCGGCCGCGGGAGCAGGGGCAACCCCGGCGATTGATCCCGTGCTCCCAGATGTTGCGGCCCGCTATGGGCTCATCGAGTTGCCGCTGAAGACCGGCATCTACGAGGAGCTCTTCATCGTCACAGCCGAACGGCAGTTTTCCCATGAGGGCCAGCGAGCAATTGCGAGGCTGGCAAGGGATGTCGGGGGAAAATAGATATGCGCGGAGCGAAGGTGGGTGCAAATCACCCGAGCATGCCGCCCTTCAACCATTCCAGCCTGGCCTCTTTGATCATTTGGTGGACGGCTAAAGTTCAGAGATCCTGATCTCACCCATTGAAGTCCCAGAAGCCACGTAGGGGAG
>JBAXXX010000076.1:0-19097 GCA_037127695.1 Verrucomicrobiia bacterium
CTTGGCGTGATCGGCGGGTTTCGGGAACGGGGTGAGGTTTCTTCCGAGCGCCTTTGCACCGGCGACAGCGACGGCGGCCGCGACGACCAAAACAAGCGCGCCGACGAACCTCCAAGCCACCGGGCCAGTCCCGGGATACAGGGCCGCGAGCGCGAGCAGGCATGCGAGGAGCAGGAACTGCCCGGCAACCCATCCTGCCCCGCGTTCAAGAAAACGTCGCATGGGGGAAAGTGGCTACGGCATCCACCGGGTCCAGATCCGGGGCACCGGCACCGGCCTTCGGAGCAGGCTTCGCAGAAATTCAAAGAGAGCTTTCATGCGTCCGATCAATGGTGCTCGCAAGCAGGCGATCCGCCGGGGAAAACGAGACCATCGCGGAGCTGGACCTTGTCCCGCTCGCCGAGGAATGCCAGTAGTTCGGGTAGGGACATGTTCTCCGCCGAGCAGGTGAAGAACCGTGCGCCGGTCCCAAATTCGCCCGCCACGATGTCGGTCAGCGTTCCGACTGCGATGCCCTCCGGGTATTTGGCGACGAGTTCGATGATTTCATGCCCGTGGATCTGTTCGGTGGTCATGCCGGCAGTTTACCTCCCGCCCGGCGGCGCGGGACAGAACGAAATCTCTGAATCCTGCGATTGCCGCGCCATCTTCCGACACGTAAAATCCCGCCATGTCAAGGCGCCTCAGATCCACACCCACCAACGCGGCTGGTTCCGATTTGCCGTTGGGCGTTTCCCCGGATGGGATTCCGCTCAATTCCGTGGAGGAACTGCCGGAACTTCCCCTTCCGAAAAAGGTGATCGTCGGCGACGATGCCATGCGGGTGGATGAGTGGATCTTCCGGGTCTGGCCGATTGGGAGAAGAACTTTGGAGTGGCTGGCCCGGCAGGCAACGCGATGGCACAAAGAAGATCCCAGCCCGGAGAACAGGGCGCAGGTCAACGGGGTGATCGAAGCGATTGAGACGATGATCCAGAAAAAGCCTCAAGCGGGTGGCACGAAGCAAGGGGAGTTCGAGTTTTGATCACTCTTCACACTTGAATTTTGGCGAATTGAAATACGCCGAGCTTTTCTCTTTTGGCGCATGATGCCATTCTGATTGGCAATTTGAGTGACATCACTACGCAACCTCTGATTTTCAGCACAAGTACCGAGTGGCGTTCCTGGCTTATTGAGGAAACGGGAAGATTCCTTCGGGTTTACGAGCAGGATCCACGACGGATCGCATCCGATAGGGGAGCGGAACGCAGCGCGAGCACTGCCTACCACGGGCGCGAAATCCTTGAGTTGCTGCAAAACGCCAACGATGCGGCTGCGGAGAATGGAACCAATTCCCACGTCCGCATCGAGTTGTCTCCAAGTGGCCTTGTCGTGGCGAATACCGGCCGGCCGTTCCAAGCTGGAGGCATTACCTCACTGATGCTCGCGCACCTCAGCACGAAATCGCGGGACAGTCTGGTTATAGGCAACAAGGGCCTGGGTTTCAGAGCGGTGCTGAATTGGACGCAGCGGCCTATTGTTCTGTCTGGCGCATTGGCCCTCGGCTTCGGACCAGAAATCGCAAGAGAGCATGAGGCGCGGATTCAACATGTTTTGGAGCGCATCACTGAGCACCGGGCGGGCGGCCTTCCCACTCTTCAGTTTCCAGCCATTCTCGATAATATTCCCGAAGGCCTGCCAGCAGCTTGGCGCGAGATCTTCGCTGCATGTCAACGCTGTCGCACGAGTTTCGATACAGCCATTGGGCTCGTGTTCGAGCGGCCGGGAAGTTACGAACAAGCACGCGAGCAAATTCTTGCTCTCAGCCCAGAGATGCTGCTTTTTGTCCGTCACTTGGATCGGTTGGAGATCGCGCTTCCCGGTGAATCGGTGAAAGCATGGCACATCCGGCGCACTGGCAATGAAGCGCAGGTAAAGGCAGATGGGATCCATGTCCGCACCTGGAAGATCTGGGCAGAGGATGGTGATTTGCCGCTCGAGCTTGTGGAGCCGGAAAGCCCGCATCGTTACGAGTTGGCCATCGCGACGAGCGATACTCCTCTCCAAGGGAGAAAGCTCTACAGCTACTTCGAGACTCAGGTGGACTTCGGCTTTCCGCTCATCTGCCATGCTTCGTTCGAATTGGATCCGACCCGCAATCACATCAACCAAGGGGCTTTGAACCTTTTCATCATGAGGCGCCTCGCCGAATTGCATGCAAGGGTGGTGGAAGAAGTCGCCAGAGCAGAAGGAGGCTGGTCTGGTGGAAAGCTTGCGGTGTCGTCAAGGGCGACTGAACTTTTTCCTGGTGGCGATTACCAGTCGGAACTCATGCGCGCATTGCAGGACAAAGCTTTTCTCCCGTGCGTAGATGGAAAGATGCGGCGGGGATCCGAGGCTCGGAATATCGTCAATGGCTCCTCGTCCTGGCTACCGCCCTCATTTGGTGACGCAGTTAATTTTGATGGTTTCTCCGGTGCATCCACGCTCTTGAAGGTTTTAGACGTTCACCAACTGACCGAGGAAGAGTGGATGGGGCGCATAGATTTGATTGATTTCTCAGCGGTTGAAACAGTCGCCCGCTTTGCAGCCGGACTCTTGAAAAGCGGTCTGTTGGCAAGTTTTTCCTGCCTTCCGAACATCCTCACCGACTCCTCGGGAGAAAGGATTCAAGGCGGTCGCATTTACGTTTCGGGATCCAGCGGCACGGAACCCTCTCCTCCCCATTGGCTGTCATTCCGATTCCTCAATTCTCCTTTGCGCGAGCGGTTGCAACGCCATATGAGCGAGAAGGACGGGCGCGACCTCGTCTCTCGTCTCAAGGCGAGTGGGTATGACGCCGACGAATACAACACCGCTTCTGTTACGGGTGCTGCCGTCAGCCAGGCCGAAAGCTACATCGCAGCCAATCCTGACAAGACAGATAATGTTCGCCACGAACTCCTCGCCTATCTGCACAAAATCTTTCTTGCTCGATCATCCGAGTCGGAGTTCCGCCCCATAGCCCGTCTGCAAGTGCCCAATCAGGTCGGCTCTTGGACCCCGGCACTTGAGGTTCATTTCTCCACTGGCCACACCGAGCACGGAGAAATCCTTCAGGTGCTCTACGGGAATTGTCTCCCTCAACTTCTTGTCGCCCCTGCAAGTGAGTTTCCTTGGATTCAAGCTCCAGCAAGTCTTGCGGCATTTCTCGCCTGGATCGGGGTGGCTGATCTACCTCGCTCCTGCACGGAGACCATTGATCAAAACGAGTTTACCGCGTATGTGAAATCGCAGATTCCTCCCACATTCAGAGTGATCGGTGAGAATCATGTTTATACCCACCAGTCTATCAGCCACCGCCGACATGTCGATGCATCCAGCATTGTCGGGCTTGATAAAATTCTAGACACAGCCACGCCGGAAGCTGTGCTCGGTTGGGTAGCCAAGGATGGAAGATTTGGAGATTGGATGAGCGCCTCGAAAAGCCATGGAAAGTTTGTTTTCATCAAGCCTGGGGGCAGCGCAAGCAAAACGTATGACGGCGAGATTCCATCATACCCGCGTTGGTTGATTCAGCACACGACCTGGCTGACAGGAGACGACGGCCAAAAACATGCGCCTTGTGACATGGTGCTTTCGGAAGAGGAACAACTCGCCGGGATCATTCCGCGCCCGCGCGTGCCTGCAGGGGACAAGCTTTCCTCCGATGCCATATCATCAGCGCTTCACCTAGTTGGCCTTCCAAGAGGAATTGCATCGCTGTCCCTCCGGGCATATTTCGACGCTTTACGTCGGTGCGAGGCAGTCGACCACAAGGCCGCAGCGAGCTACTATCGCTACGTTCTGGAGCAGCGGAAGAGCAACGGTGACAGCACGCTTATCGAATCGCAGGAACGCAGGAACTTTATCGCGACAGGAAAGGTTTGGTGCGACTACGGCGGAACCGTTCAGTTAATCGAGGTCAAACGGGCACGCTACAGAAAGGGCGACGATGTGCCGAAAGGCATCAGTCAGTTTGTGCCATTGATGACGTTTCCTCCAAAGCGAGGCCCCGACCGCGTGGATGCGCTATTCGGTGTTCGGGTTCTGAAGGATTCTGGATTCGAGATCCTGAATACCGTTCCACGCGCCGGGAGCGAGAATGTGCAGGAGCAGGTTTCAGCCGCTGCCGAATCAATGCTCCTTCTCCGCAGGGCCACCTTGGCCCCCTCGAAATTGCAAATAGAGGCACTGACGAATCTGAAGGTTGAGGTTTGCTCCGAGGTTTCTGCTGCCTTCGTTGGCGATGATTCCTCCCGGCAGGAAGTGCATATGGGCGAGAATGAATGGATACTTACCTCGGGCAACCGCGCGCTTTATGTCGTATGCCCTGACAGCCAGCCCGTAAGTTTGAGAAATGAATGTCTTGTGAATTCGATTGCGGAAGCCATCGCCAGCATTTTCGGCCTCACTGATCCAAGTGCATTCGCTCGCCTGATTCAAGCAGCCGATGAAACGCAGCGCATCGGCCTTCTATCGTCCCTATTGGGGGAAGCTCCGGCAGATGTTTTGGAACAGTTGGCACGAATGCGCGAGAGGGAGCAGGAAATAGCCAAGCAGGGTGGGCCCATTGTCCCCCCGCTACCCCCGCCGCCGTTGCCTACGGTGCCGAAGCTTCCCGAAGGCGAACCGGTGAAGCCGGAGCCATCCGGCGACTTGACGGGCGGCTCGACTGGAAAGGGCATAGGGGATAACAGCGTGGTGACTGTCCAGCCGCTGCCCCACACTCCCGAAGTGCGTAAGCGAATTCGGACTCGGGTCACGCACTCTGCTCCCAAGGAGAAGGGCTTCAAGTTAAGCTATAGGAGCCCTGCCAGTGGGGTTGAGGCGGAGCGGGTCGCGCTCGCTTACGAACGCAGCAAGGGTCGCCACCCAGTTTCCGTCAACCACATCCAAGGGCAAGATGGGTCGGGCTGTGACATTTTATCTTACCGCACGCCAGAGGAAGCGGAGGCAGTGAGAGCGATGGTTGAGAAGGCCCCTTTTGCAACTGTCGAGCGAGTTATCGAAGTGAAGGGCCGAAGCGACCAATCAGCTCGGATCTCCTTGGCGGGGAATGAACTCGATGCCGCCAACCTGCGGAAGGAGAGGTATTTCCTCTATCGGATTTTCCGAACGGACGAGCCCGACACATGGCAGATCGCCGAGTTGCAGAATCCCTGCCATGCCACCGAAAGCCATGTTCCTACCTTGGTCGTTGATCTGGAGGCAGCCCAAAACACCAAGAAAGCGGTTCTGACTTTGGCCGATGAGGGAATTGATGAAATTGCCAGCGACAATGCTCCGGCAGCAAGTCAACCCGTCACGGCGGCAGATACCCTCACCCCCACCCCTTGAGGAGGTTCTGCCTGCGCTCGACGGCGTTGAGGACTTCGCTGCAGGACTCCCATTTCACGTTGGAGATCTGGTTGTAGCGGGCTTCGAACGGGTGTTGCTTTGGCACGTTGCCGATGATTTTTTTTGCCCGCTCCACATCGCCGAGAGCGACCTGAATCCAGACGTCCTCCAGGGTGTCAGGCACTTGCCCGAACATCCCATGGATCTCCGCAAGCCGCTGCGAGAGGATTTGATGCACCCGGTCTTCCACGGAGCCACGGTAGCGCATGTTATAGACAAAAACGGTGTCCCGCTTCTGCCCGATCCGCTGGATACGTCCCTTCCGTTGTTCGAGCCGTGTCGGATTCCAGGGAAGGTCAAGATTGATGAGGGAACCCAGGCGTTGAAGGTTCAGGCCTTCGCTGGCGGCATCCGTGCCAACCAGCACGGTCAGCTCGCCGGTGCGGACCCTGGCTTTGAGCTCTTCGCGGTCCGCAGCCTGCCGGACACCGGCGCGGTAGATCGCGGATCGGCCGGAGCCGGAGTAGAGGCCGATGTCGATTCCCGGGAATTCCTCGGCACTGAGACGCGAGGCGATCCACTGGGCGGAGTCGTAGTATTGCGAGAAGATCATGCAGCCCATCGAAGCCCAGGGTGTCTGGCTTGCCAGTGAGTGGCCTTGCTTCAGCAGGCGAACAACCACTGAAAACTTCGGATCCGACATCTGGTTGACCTCCAAAATCTGAACGAACGTCTCCAAGAGGCTCCGTTCAGTCGGCATCAGGGTTCGGAAGGCTTCCTGCGCCGCTTGGCCATCCTCATCGTCGTCGTCTTCGTCAGGGTCATCTGCGAGCCATTCCCACTCGTTGAGCATCCGTTGTGCAGTCAGTTGACCTGCGAGAACTGAACTGCCCAGACGCCGTAGCAGGAGCGTCTTGAGGAAACCGGCCCCCTTCAGGCGTTGCGCTAGGAGCGTGCAGAATTGCTCGGCCACGGCGTAGCCTTGCCGGAGATAATCCGTCATGGGAATGGCATCAGCCTCCTCCTCACCGAAAAGCTCCACCCTAACTGGCTGGAGGTAAGGCAGGTTGGTTTCCGCATTGATCGTGGTTTCGAGATAATCACGGGTGCGGCGGACGATGTGGCGGATGAATGGATTGTGGTCGCGTCCGAAAGTGGGCTGCAGCGAGCGCAGCCGCTGCCGGTCCACTTGGCCGAGGCGGGTGATGTCGCTGCCCCTGGCAACCGCCTCGCCGTCGCTCATCCGCAAGGTGCGTCGCACAATTTCAAACACACGTCCCTCATCCTTCGGCGGCAGCGGATTTCGCACCCAATCCCAGGCTGCATCCTCGCCTTCGGGCAGGGCCTCGTGCCCCGTCACCAGCGGCAGGCACAGTTCCGGTTGACGCCAGCGACTGCTGAACGCATTGCCAAGGACGTGCTCGGTGTTTACCGCGAGGATGTCGAGGAGATCCCATGCCTCGACCGCGTAGAGCTGGACCGGGGTGGCGGTAGCCAGCAACATGCTCTTCGTGAGGGGAGCGAGGCGCTTCATCCACCGCATGAGATTGTTCGGCTCCGGCTTCTCCGCCTCCTTGTCGGGGCCGAGATTCTTCCGCCGGGCGCGGTGCGCCTCGTCGAGAATGATGCACTCGTATTGCTGGCCGAGGAAATACTCCGCCGCTTCGGAATTTGCGGTAAAGAGCCCTTGGGACACAATGCCCACGCGCCGGGGGCATTTCTGCACTCCCTTGGCACCCAGCACCGGATACACGACCTGATTCTCGTCCACCCATTGCCGTCCGTTCCAGACAGCGGATGGCATATCCAGCAGCGTCAGCATCTCGTCCTGCCACTGCCACAGAAGTGCCTTTGGCGCGATGACCAGCACCGGCTTGTCTCCCCAGAGCGCCATGAGCATCCCGGCCATGGCGAGCTGCACGGTCTTCCCCAGACCCACCATATCGGCAAGCACGTAGCGGGCACCCGCCGGTGAGCGATGCGCCTCGAAGGCCCGCTCGACAAAAAACTTCTGGTGTGCCCAGAGTCCGTATTGCTTCCGGTAAACCGGCGTCTCGATGATGGGCGAGGCCGCGTTCGGGGCCGGGCTTTCGCGCCAATCTTTCGTCGAGGGAATCACCGTGCGCCGGGTGAGGCGCTCGATGTCCTCGATCACCGCCTCGGCCAACGGGAAGGCTTCATGGCAGGTCCAGAGCGCATCGAACTCCTCCTGCACCCATTTGACGGCATCCTCCGCGTCGTCTTCCCAGACCAGCTCGTAATTCAATTCCCAGCCGCTCTTCGTCTCATTCGCGCTGCCCATGAACGCCGTTTTGCGTCCGTCGGCCATCGTGATGACCCCAGCCTTTCCATGCACGAGGCCGAAGCGGTGCGAGGGCAGGACCTTCACCTCCAGCTTGCCGGATCGCAGGAAATCCCGGAGCCGCACAAAGCGCTGCGGAGCACGCTCCACCTTTTTCTCGGGACAGGAGCTGCACCACTCCTGGCGCAATGCCATGTTCGCCTGCCGGGCTGAGAGCACGTCGAGAGGGTCCAACTCGGAATTGCAAATGATCCGCACCTTGCCGCCGATCCGTTCGAGCTCCTCACCGGCCACTTCGAGGATGGACGAGGAAAAGTAGCCCGCGATGCGGTCGTAGGCAGTCGCTCCCTCAAGACGTTCTGAGAGAAATGAGGCGGAAAGTCGGGCCTGACGAGACGAATACCGGCTGATCACGCAGCCGAAAATAGCGGATCTTCGTTGCCGATGCCATCCGCAAATGCAACCTACGCCGGTTGCCGCGCCAGCAAATGCGCAACGTCGATCGCCATCGAGACGAGCGAGCGCATGAGCGGGTTGCAGTTCTTGAACTCCAGACCGCTGCTCAGCAATTCTGGGTGATGCTGTATCAATGTGCCAATGAACGCATTACCGAAGGAATCTGTCATATTCGTCACTCCCTCAAAGTCCAGCACGACATGCCCGCCGCAGGCGACGGCAGGCTCGACTTCTGTGAAGCGGAATACGTTGGCCATCTCGCCATCGGCGAGAAAACCGCCAAACCGCTCGTTCATCTTGAACACGGTTATCATGAGAACAGGCTACGAGTGCGTGGGTCTGATGTCAACCCCAGCCCGGCCCAGGCCTGCTGCCGGAGTTCGGGGTAATTGGTTACCTGATCGCGCTGATACCCCAGACTCAAGACTGTTCCCTGGATACTCGCCCCATTTGCGAAAACGCCATCCTTCGGGGTGCCCAAGCCATTGCGGAACCACCACGAGGTGCCCGAGGCAAGGAAGAAGTGCCCGTAGGATTCGGCGACCATGAACCGGGTAATGGTGAGCCCCACGCCGCGATTGGGCGATTCACCGTATGGGGTGGTCATGTGCGCCTTGCTCGACCCAAAGAGGGACATGGCCAACTCCAGCACCTGAGCATCGTTCATCTCTGCCCGGTATTTCGGTGCGCTGTTTTGGCGGAAACCTTCACGGATGCCGATGCCTGAATCCGCAATCCCGATCCGCACAAGATCACTTTTCTTCGTGTATTGGGCGCAAACAAAGCCGCGCTGGCAGGCGTGCTGTTTCAAGTTGGCGATGATCTCGCCAAGGGAATATTGCGAGAGCTGAAAGACATCCCCCTCCGCTGCATCCGCCACGCATCTCGCCAGGTCCGTCGCCAACGGATCATCTCGAATCGAAACCGGACTGGGGACGACCTCGCGGAGTGGCACAAATGCGGTTCCTGTATCGTGCCTTTCAAAATCCTCAGGGAGTGCAATGCCGAGCTGGTCGAAGAAGTCGATGCGCTGGAGGTAGCGGAAACTTTTGCATTCGTGCAGCCCAATGAATGCCCCCGTCACTCCCGACCTCCGGGCATGGTCGATTCGGGCAATGAGCATCGTTATCGCCGCCGGGATGTAGAAAACCACCCGCGAAAAGTCGAAATCCAGTCGCTCCCCATCGACCGGTTGCCAGAGAGCGCCCAGAAAATCTGGGAGACCATCTTCGACAACACAAGAAGGCAGAGTGATGACCATGTCAGCTCATGCGTGATCGTTCTCCACCGCCCCGGCAAGCAGTCTGGCGCTGGCTCCATCCTTTTCCCACGCGGGGATGGTGTGTTCGAGGCGGATGAGGAATTTCAGCACCTCGATGAGGGTTTTGCGCTGCGGCCAGTATTTGGCGGCGAGTTCGGTGCGGAGCCAGGCGCGGCCGGGGGAGGTGTCGCCTTCGGCGGCGGTCACTTCTTTGACGGCGAAGAGCGCGTGGCGCAGGAGGCTGGAGGAGAAGGGGTCTTCGTCGCCGAGCATCCGGCGACCGAATTCTGTCGCGGTCTTGAGCCGCGTTTCGTTGGCCTCGCCGCTACCGAGCAGGTTGCGGTATTCGCGCAGGCCGAACCCACGGGCCAGCTCCATGTAGGCGCCGGAACGGAATTCCCCGTGGCTCTCCAGCTCCAGGCCCTTGAGGTAAAACCGCTCCACGGGGCTGAGGCTCTTCCAGTGGAATTTGTCGAAGCCCCTCGGCACAAGGTGGTCGCAGGCGATGCGCACGGCGTCGGCGATGAGCTGCTCCACGGGGTTGGGTTCGTTGGCCGTCCGCACGCGCATCAGCTCGCGCTCGATGTCGAAATCTCCGGGGCGGCGATACTGGGTGAGCACGCGCAGCGCGGCGGCGTAGGCGGCGAGCTGGTAATCGGTGTCGGAAAAGTTCGGGCTCTCCTGGTCGTCGATGCTCATCATCGAGTCGAGCTGGGCGCGCACCTCGGCCTCGACCAGCGGGTAAAGCTCATCGATAAACGCCTCCTCCTCGCCCGTCCGCTTGCGCAGCACCAGCAGCACGGTGCCCTGCACGTAGTTGCCTTTTTTCAATGCGCTGTCGGTTTCCGTGGCGATGCACCACGCGGCGGTGACGTGCAGGCCAGCAGCCCAGAGAATCAGCGCGAGGTCGGCCCACACGGCGGCGTCCTGATGCGTGAACATCACCACCTGTGCGCCGTTGGCCGGCATGTGATCCGCGAGGTTACGGTAGCAATCCACCATGCTTCGGCGGAAGTTCTCATCTTGTCCGCTCACGGCGAGCGCACGTCGGGAATCGGCACGCCAATCTTTGAAACGCTTCGCCATCGCTGGGGCATACCACGCGAGAAAGAACTCCCCGAGTTCGTGATAGTTTACCGCATCAGCGTATGGCGGGTCTGTGAGCCAAATGTCGCATCGCCCTCGGATTGTCCGCGCATCAATGGTTTGGACTTCGCAGCGCCCGGGCACAGACTCGGTTTGCAAATCCATGAAGAACGACTTTGCGAGAAGTCGAACTGGTCGCTGCGAGTAGGCGAAAAGAGTATTGAGCGCCTGATTGGCGAACACATGGGTCGTGTGCTCGTATCCCACCTGCGGAGCCCATCCGCACAGCCTCGCGTTGTAGTCGCAGCAACGGCCAGCCGCGAGGATTGCAGCGATGTAGGTTTTATCATCCGGGGCGAGGTTTTCCGCCTCTTCAATAAATCCGCCGTGCGCCAGCAACTGTCGGGGATTAAAAAGATGGTGCCAGTAAGTCCAACCGCGAGTGCGAATCGGTTCCTCTGTCTTTTCACCGGGCTCGATAGTTGTGGCGGGAATAAAACCACGCTTCTGCCAGTCGTTGAATCGATCACGGAGCAGCCCAAGAGTGTGCCTTTCACGTTCAAAGTCATGCTTTGTCGCGGTTCTGTATTCCTTCTCCTCGTCCCAGATGGTTTCGCCCTTCGCATTCTCGCGTTGAAAGGCCGTGACCCAGCGCACGCAATAGAGCCGCTCACCAAACACGTCGTCGGACCGGGGAACGAGGTCGTCGTTTTCCCACAGCCGCAGTCCGCTTTCGTGGTAGCTGGCCTTCGGGTCACGCGCGCGACCGGCTAAGCGGATTTGCACCATGCTGGCCGCGTCCTTGTGCTCTTCGCGCAGGATGGGATGCACCACATAGCCGTCCTGCACAGTGCCTTTGCGTGCGGCTGCGAGTTCTTCATCGCTCACGTCGGCGACGATTTCAAGATCGTAGCGCTTGGCCTTCCGATCCGGCACGAGTCGGGCAATGGTGCGGTGTTTCTCTCGCACGACAAATGTCGGCGCGAGCGGCACGCGCCAGCCGGTCTCCGGGCAGGTGACCTCGACGCAGTAGAGATACGCATCCGCCCTCGGCACCCGGCGCGAGACATCGCCGGGCGTGAACTCCCCTGCCTCCAGTCCGGCCACGAGCTTCTTCCACTCGCCTGCCGAGACGTCCTCGGTCCGATGCTCGATGCCCCAGGCGGTGACCTGCCGGTCCACGGCGTCGTAGATGCGCTGCTGGGCTTCGCGCACCTGCTTGGCCACATCCGGTCCGCCGCCGACGATATTCAGCGCGGCCCAGGTGAGCAGGGCGGCCACGGGGTTCAGGTCGGAGCCGTAGGCTTCGCAGCCAATCCGTGCCGCCTCAAACGGGATGGAGCCGCCGCCGCAAAAGGCATCACCCACACGCGGCACATGGCCAAACTGCCGCTGACCCAGCTCCCGCACCAACTCCGGGAGATTCGTGGCTTTTGTGCCGAGGTGGGCATTGATTTCCGCCCACGCCTCCGGCGATGGCCCCTCGATCTGTTCCGGCCGGTCGCACCGCGCAATCTGCTCCTCGTAGGGGAGGCGGAGAAAGACAGCCTTTTGAAGCGCAGCGATTAAGGTCCAGAGTTCTTGACCGATCCGGTCAACTTCGGCCACCGCCGCGTCGATTTCCGCTTTTGCCTGTTCCCGCAATGTCTTGTCCGCACGCGGCACTTGCTTCAACGCGAGCCGCAGCGCTTTCACCCGCTCCCGCGCAGCCTCGTGCTCACCATCGAGATTATTCCACTCATCCTTCTCCCCCGCCGTCGCGAGCATGCCGAGTTCGCTGACAGTGAACTTTTTCCGCCACCGCCGGAGCAGTCCCTCGTCGTCCATGGTGAGAAGCTTGAGGAAGATCTCGCGATCCCTCGCCGGAGCATCCGACGACGGGAGCAACAGCCCGAGAATCGTCGCCCGCACCAAGATGAGCGGCTTGCGCCCCCACCATTTCCCCAGCCCTGTGAGCGTCTGCGAGTAATTCGACTTCCGCTCTTTGTAGGATTCCTTGGAGAGCTTCGAGACGGGGAACTGGGTTTCGATGAAAGAGGCGGGCATGCGGGAGCTAGGTGAGGAGACGGAAATGGAATCCTTTGAATGAGCGAAAGCCGGAATCGAAGGTGACGAGTTCGAGGGAGGCTGCGTCGGCAAAGGCGGCGAGGTAGGCATCCGGCCAGCGTTTGGGAGAAGATGCGAACGATTTGGTGAGGCGGCGAAAGGCTTCCTCGAAGCCCGTCGGTTCGTCCACCCAAAAGAAGCGGTCGTCAGAAAGGATTTTATCCCAAATCGCCCACGCGGCGGATCCTGTTCGCACGGCGGGACCCATTACGGATGGATTGTTCAGCAGGCGGAGGAATCCCATTTGCACGATCCGGCAGAGGGCAATCTGGCGGTCAGCCGAAATGGTTTCCAGCCACTCGCGGGCCTTGGAATGGTCGGCATGTTGTCCGTCCGCAAGGGCGAGAAGGACGTTAATGTCGAGAAGTGCCGGCATGGCGGAGATCCCCCTCTTGGTCCATTTTCTCGATCTCTGCCTTCACGGAATTCCGGGTCATGGCCGGGCGGGCCGGGCCGGGGGGGATGAGCGGAAATTGGGTGCGGCGCGGGGTGCGGCGTGCGGCGGGACGCCCGGCCCCCCCGAGGAGTCGCCGGAGGGACTCCGCAACCATGTCCTTGAGGGCAATGCCGTCCAGCGCGGCGCGAGACTTGGCTTCGCGAAAGAGGTCGTCCGGGATTTCAATGGTGGTTCGCATAAAAGCATCTTCGCATATTGCTGCCATTCATCAATTCTTTATCCGGTTCTCAGAGAGAACTCGGAGACTCGCGGATGAGCCCGAAGAACTCCTCCCGGTGCCCGTCGCCTTCGATCGTGGCTGGATTTTCTGTGAGGGCGAAGCGGACGGCCTTGCGCCAGCCCTTGTTGCGGCCATTGAGGGCGTGGCCGGTGGCGGCGTTCGTCATGGTATACAGCCACCAGCGTTCCTCCGGGGCGAGGCCCTGCCAGTTGCGGATGGCGGTCGGGATGAGCGCGGGGTCGGCTTCCTCGATGGCCCAGGCGAGCAGGGTCATTTCTTTGCCCAGCAGGCGGGAGACCGGGGTCCAGGTCTTCGACCAGCGGCCACTGGCGAGGCCGAGCTTTTTCAGGCGGAGGTTGAATTCAAGCTGGAGCGGTTCCGCGATGGCATCCCATTTCCGAAGCGGCATCAGGACGCGGATCTTGTCGTCCTCGCGGCCGAGGGCGAGGCTCAGTTCGCGGCGACCGGTGGTTTCCTCCCAAGTGAGGTGCTCGGAGATCATCACCTGATCGCCACCGGACTTCGGCATGGTCACCAGAAAATGGTGCTCGCCTCGCTCCGGCAGGAAGCCAAAGCCAAGCGCCTTTGTCTGGGTGGCCGTCCGGCTGGGTCGGCGGGCCGGCGGTTTTGGGGAGTATTTAGTCATCGAGTGTGGTGGGTTGTTCGATTTCTTCCGGCTTCACCTGCGTGCGAACCGCTGCCACCCAATCAATCAAATCCTGTCCCTTGGCAAAAACAAGCGAACCGCCGCTGAACTCGACCTCGCCCTCGCCCAGAAGCTCGCGGAGCGGTTGGATGAGACTTTTTACGGCTTCGGAGGATAGGCGGAGAGAATCGGCGGCGTCGGTTTGCAGCCAGCGGGTCCCGGCAACACCCACACGGACACCACCCGAGGCGGAGGCATGGTGCTTCTCCATGCGGCCGAGCTGTTCGAAGGACTCCTTGGTCGTGGCGGAGCTGAACGCCCGCTTCCAGATCGCCGGGCGGTCAGGGTCGATCTCAAACGGGGGAAGATCTTTCGGAACTGAGATGGGGAGGACCTCGGATTCGATGCCGTCCTTCTCGGCAACCGCACGGACAACAACCGTGCCGGCCGGGACCACGAAGGCGTCGGTGTATGTGCCGCCCCCGGTGCGGGGATCGGTGGCATCTGTCGTGTAGCGGATCGTGCCCGCAGGCGCGGAGTGCAACTCGCACATGCGGTCGGCTCCCTGCTGGTAGAGCCGGTGCTTGAGGGTGAGGCGGTTCTTCCAGTTCGTGATCGGGCCGGTCGCATGCTCGCCGGTGGAATCCACCGCAAGGAACGTGAGGTGCATTTCGCCTGTCTGGAAATTCTGGAGGTCAGGCACCTGGCTGCTGCCGGTCGTGGCCTCTGCGCCGATCTCGTAATGCACCTTGTCGGCGTGAACCGGGGTAATGCGGAGGGTGACTTCGCCCGAGGTCTCGTCGCGTTTGAGTTCCTGCACCCGGACGCCCGTCTGCGGGGCGGGAAAGGGGCCTTTGTCCAGGAGCCCGCCGTCGTCGCGCCACTGATCTTCGAGAACCATCCGGGACTTCAACGTGTCGAGCGCGCTGGGGATGTGCCATTGCCAGCGGGTATTGATCGCGGCGCGGCGCTTGATCTCCGTCCAGGGCATGACCTGCTGGGTGAAGAGACGCTGCTCGCACTTCTTGCGGAATGTGTCGGACTGCGTGTCCTCGGTGAATTTCTGCTTGGTCTTCAGCGCATCGCGCACCTGCTTCTCGCCGTTGTATTCGTTGCCCTCGAAATTCATCATGAAGTCCGCTGTGAGAAGTTGCTCGTTCTGCGGGTAGTGCAGCTTGGTGAACGCCTCGCGGGAGGAACTGAGCAGGCGGAGGTGGATCTTTTCGCGGAGCTCCTGAGCACCGATCTTCTGCGGGTCGTTGTCAGGCACCCGCTGGGCCTCCAGCTCGCCAAGAATGTGGCCGATGGCCTTCAGCTCTGCGGCGGCTTCGAGGAGGCGATCCATGATCTCCCGCTCCCCGGAGAGGAACATGACGCGGTTCTGGAAAGTGGCATCGAGCCAGAACTTCTGGAGCGCGGGATCCAGCCCGCCGCCGGGAGTCGGCTCGGCAACGATCATGAGCACACGATCCTGCGCGAGTTCGATCTCGTCTACCGGGGGCAGTGCCCGGACATCCTGGAAGCAATCCCGGATCTTCGGCTCGAAGATCGAGGTCAGGAAGCCCTTGAGTTCCTTGAGGGAGATTTCGCGGGTGTATGCCTTCGCCGTCGAGGTGAGCTTGGCGACGAGGTTCTCCACGTTTTTGAAGAACAGCTTCCCGTCGCGGTCGGTGTGCAGATACCAGGCCCTGGTTGTGAGCACGCCGAGCACGTCCTTCGGCAGACGCGCCGCGTCACGGCCGGGACGGCAGAGCAGCGAGACGATCTCGGTGAGGCTGAGCCCCAGCGTCGCGCCAGGCACGCTCGCGAGGGAGGCCACGAGCATGAGCTTGCTGGCGTCCTGAGCATCGGTTCCCTTGCCGTCGCCGAGGGCCTTGTCGAGCTTCTCCGAAACGCTCTGCCCTTGGCTCGCGATGTCGTGCGCGATGGCGTTGTCCAGCGTGGGGTTGATCGCCTGGAGCTCCTGCAAGGTCGCCGGATGGTTGAGATCAATGTCGTAGGGGTGGATGAGGCTCTGGGTGGCTGCATGACCATTTCCCCAGAGCTGTGCCACCACGACCCGCATGAAGCGGATGAGCCCTCTGGTCTGCTGGAAGCCGGGGTTTTCCCGGAACCGGGCATAGAGGTCGCGGATCGAAAAATGGAACGGCCAGGACTCCGCAAGCTGCCGGGCGAACTCCTCGGGCGACGCATTGGTGATGTCCATCTGCTTAGCATCCTTCACCGCCTGCGCGTAGGCTTTTGCGACCTCTTGGATGTCTTTCTCGGATGGGAGGGAGTCGAAGAGCCGGGTGCGGAGGATGTGATACAGCTCGTTGGTGTTGAGCATCACCGGATGCAGCGGCATGGCTCCCCGGCCGGCCTCATTTTGGAAGTCGTTCAGCGCCTGGTTCAGGATCGTGCTGCCGCCCTGGTAGGTCGCCTTCAGGTCGGAGATGACGACGCACACATTCGACAATTCCTTTTTGGAGACAGCGACGAGGAGGTTCGACAATGCCGTGGCGGTCACGTGGGCCAGGTCGGAATTGCCAATCGGCTTCGACCGGGCGCTCTCGAAATACGGGGGCAGCTCATCGAGCAGGATCACCGTCGGCTCGCCTTTCAGGAGGTTGATCCAGGCGCTCTGCCCCGGTGCCTGGAGCGGGGAGTAGTAGTCTTTGAAAAGCTCCTTTTTCCCCAGTTGCTCCGCCAGCGCTCCCCAGATACCGAGCGGCGTGTCGGACTCGCGGCCGGTGAACGCAATCACCCGCGCCTTGCCCAACCGGTCGCTTGCCTCGTAGAGGTCGCCCATCACCTTCGCGCGCAACTCGGGATGCCTGGCCAGTAGCCCCAGCGCAATCATGCTGTGGGTCTTGCCGCCACCCATCGCCTGGCTGAGCACGTAAACCGCCTGGTCGCTGGTGCCGCTGAGCCGCCGGAACCCCTCTCGAAGAAGCTGCTTCATCCCCTCCGTGAGGAAGTTCTCCTCAAAAAAGTCGGCGGCATTGATCGTGCCTGCCGTCAAATCGGAAATGTCGAGAACCACGTCCCGGCGTGAAAGGTCAAAAACACTCTTCCGGGGACTGCAAAGCTGATCGAGAGATTTCATGCGGATCAAAGACGCCGATTAAGCAGGAAAACGCCCGGCTTGTCCATGCAAGGAAATCGGGCGGTTAAGGGAACCGGCGCGGAGGCGGGTCCGTTCTTCAGGATCACTTGCTCTTCCTGCTATCCGTGACGTAGCAGAACGTGCTGCCATGCTGGCATCCAACTCCAATGTCGCAGGAGAAGGAGCTGAGGCTTTTGTGGGTGAAGTGGTCCCGGTGGATTGTCGGCGGGACATCCCACAATCCTGTGATCGTCGCCGGCTCTTTCTCGACCGATCGGTTTTTTCTCAGTCTGACTCCTCGGAGAGAATCTTTGCGAACAGGTCATTGAGCGTGCGCCACTGCAGCTTCAACTGGTCCCGCTCAGGGCCGGAGACTTTTACTCCGCCTTGAACAATCTGACGAAGTCGCCGTTGAAGAGTGGAGGACGTCCGCAGGACGGCTTCAGAAGACGACAACTTTCTGGTCGTCGCTTTCTTCTCCGATGGTTTCTTGATTCCCAGTTCCGGAAGAATCCCACAAATACGGTAGGCATCCATCAGCGACACCGCCTCCGTCAAATCTGTCACGCATGACAGATTTGCCAACCGCATCCACCGGCACGCCGTCTCTTGCGAAACTTTTGTGAGGTTTTCCGCCAGCCACGGCTCCCATTTTCCGTGACCGGCGAGTTCCTTGGATTTGCGCAGAAGTTTTCCAGCTTCGATGGCGTGCCTGATCGCCTGTTCACCAGCTTGACGACCAGATTTTTCGTGGTCGAGCACCTGATCCGCGCGTGATCGGATCTCAACAGCAAGTTTAACGAGATTCGAGGCACCCCCTCCGGATTGCTTCTGACCTTTCTTCGGCGACGGTGTAACGGTGGTAGATCCGGGCGAGCACATCGCCCGGACCCTGCTCAATCCGGGGTCGCCCCTTGTCGCCTGCTCATTGTCTGGTGTTCCGCATGAGGGCATTGCGGTTTTCATTTTCCTCCAGTCTTGCGCAGGGGGCGGAGAGGCTCGAAGAGGGTCTCGAGGAGTTCATCTGTGATGTTTACCGCGTCTGATCCAGCGATGATCGGATCCAGTTTTTTTGCTATTTTTTTGCGACTGCGACCGTGGCCAATGTCGGCCAAAGATGTCTTGGCCATGCCATATCTGTTGCCCACAAACGCCAAGAGTCTCAGTTTCCCAGCTCGGTCAGAACTTGAGTTGAAAAGTTTGAAAAAAAGCTCAACCGCCGCCTCCGGCATGATCGATTTCCCATGCAAATCCCCAAACCTGTCTGCCGGTCGCCGAATATCCAACACTGCCAAGTCAATGGCCGCCGTCGGGTCATCCGGAATGCTACGATATTCGTGAATGGCTGCAGTAACCGATGCCTTTGAAATCCCTGTTCGGCGCATCAACGCGGCGATCATTCCCCATTTGTCTGGCTCTGCATGCCACCTCGCCCGGAGCGCCTGGATCTCGCGGGCGGATTTGAATGGGCATCTCGGATGGTCTAGTCCGCGAAGCAATTTTTCCGGATGAAGCACAGCACCGTTTCTGGGACCATGAAGGGTTTTATAGCGTGACCGATCCCTCGCATTCTCCCCTGGGGCGCTCTCCCAGGAATCCGCCACCTTGAGGTGGGAAAGCTTCACGCACTTGCAGTTCTCCTGACCGGGGCACTTGTGAAGCACCGGAGGTAGCTCTTGAATGTGCTTTCGCACAACGATTGCCATCAAGACGCGATATGCGAGGAATGGCTTTTTCTTGAACCATATGCAGGGACGAGATTGGGGGCCGGTGCTTAAAAATCCCTTTTGCCAGATCCAACAAACTTCGTCGGAATCCGGAACCGTGATGCCCGTCAGAAGGCGGTCTCGAATTTTGCTATTGAGGCCGAGCGCAACGAGTTCGTCCTCGCTCACGGCGGCGATTGCCTGGAATGTCGCCCTCAACACGAAGTCTTTGATTGCTTCGACGTTCATAAATTAAGCAAGGACCTCATGAGCGGTGCCGACACGTTGGCGTTCAACAGCGGCAATCACTTCGCGCCTCTTGAAAAGGCGGTGCCTACCCAGTTTATATGAGGGGATCAGACCTCTTTTTACGTAATCATGGGGTGGACCCCGTTTTCGAACCAGCAGGAGCTTAAAATAAGCTATGGAATG
>JBAXXX010000077.1:0-18925 GCA_037127695.1 Verrucomicrobiia bacterium
CCGCTGAACTCCATGTAAACGATATCGTGGTTGGTATCCACCTTGTAGCGAAGCTCCTGCAATATATCGAGCTCCAGAGCCAGCCCCATCATCTTGTCCGGTTGCCGAACCCCGGCCGCGTAAACTTCCAGTTCGATCATGGAAGGTAGTTTCCCTCTCCGGCGGATCAAATCAAGACTCAAATCGCAGGCCCTGTTCCGGCCGGGTTCCAGCCGGGCGAGGGATCCGGATTGACAGAGCGGTGGCAGGCCGCCCGGGCCGGCCTCCGGGACGGCATTTTCAGCGGCTGATTTTCTCGAGGATCCTTGGGATCGAGATGTGGCGGGCGATGAGGTGCCGGATCCGGCCGATTTTTTCGTTATCACCCGGGAGGGTTTTGACCGTTATCGAGTGGATTCGCTGGGCGATTTGATAGCTGTCTATCGGCGAGAGGATGACGGGAAGGGGTGTCTGGCCGAGCATTTCCAGGAGGCGGGAGTGGGGCAGGAGATCGTCGGAGAGGACGAGCCCTGCGAGCGGCCCGCCGTCGGGCTCCATCGCGCGGGAGAGGGCGGCCAGGACGACGTCCTCTCGGTCGCCCGGCACGACGAGCAGGGTGCCTTTGCACACGCCGGCGAAGAGCTTGGCCGAGCTGGCCGCCCCGATGATCGCCTGCTTGATGCTGCGGCGTTCCTTGTCGGCATTGTGGAGGAATTTTCCGCGGATGTGCGCGCAGATCTGGAGGAGGTTTGGCTCCGCGAGCATGGTCTCCATCGGCACGACTCCGAGGAGTTCCAGCCCGATGCGCTTGAATCCCCTCCCGGCAAAATCCCTGGCCGCCTCGAGCTTTTCCGGCAGGACTTTGTTCATGACGACCCCGATGACCTCGACCCCCTCGCGGTCGAAAAGCGCCTTGTTGAGCGCGGCCTCGTCGATCGGGCGTCCGATCCCGCCCGGCGTGACGAGCAGGACTTTGCTGTCAAGCAGCCTCGCGACGCTGGCGTTCGAGAGGTCGAAAGTCGCGCCGACCCCGGCATGCCCGGTCCCCTCGATGATCACAAAGTCCTTCTCCCAGCAGGCGCGGTCGAACGAGCGCTGGACCCTGCGGGCGAGGTGGTCGCGGTTCGCGTGGGCGATGTAGCGGCGGGTGAATTGCGGCTCGACGTAGATCGGGCTCATGTCCTCGATCGGGACCTCCGTGCGGAACGTGTCGCGTATCAGGACGCTGTCCTCGTCGATCCGTTTTCCGTCCACCTCGGTGAACCGCTGGCCGACCGGCTTGATGAAGCCGAGGCGCTGGAAGATCTCCCCCAGGGCGGAATAGAGGCCGATCGAGACGGTGGTCTTGCCGACATTCTGTTCGGTTGCGGCGACAAAAAGGCGGGGGGTCGTGGTATTCACTGTCTCCTACTCGTCCTGCTCCGGGTAGAGGTTCCGGTATTCGATGGCCTGCAGTCCCGCGAGCGCGGCCATGCAGACGATTTCCTCGACATCCGCCCCGCGCGAGATGTCCACGGCCGGGCGGGTGAGCCCGAGGATGAGCTGGCCGAACGTCCGGGCCGCCGCGCAGTAGTGGATCAGCTTCACCGCGATGTTCCCGCTATTGAGGTCTGGAAAAACGAGGACGTTTGCCTGCCCGCCGACAAGGCTCGGGCCCATCTTCTTTTCGGCAAGGAGAGGATCCAGCGCCGCGTCGGCCTGCATTTCTCCGTCCACGGCAATTTCTGCTCCCATCTGGCTTGCCATCTGCCGGGCCAGCACGGTTGCCCCGGCGACTTTTTCCGTCGAGGGGGTTCTGGCGCTGCCCTTGGTCGAGAAGCTGAGGAGGGCGACGCGCGGGCGCTTGCCGAATACCTGGCGCGCGAGAAGCCCGGTCTGGACGGCGATCGAGGCGAGCTGCTGCATCGTCGGATCCGGAACAACTCCGGTGTCGGCGAAAAAGATGACCCCGTCGTCGCCAAACGACTTTTTTTCAAGCTCCACGATCGTGCAGCCCGAGACGACCTCCGCATGGGGCAGCGGCTTGATGAGGCTGAGGAGCGGGCGGAGGAGGGAGCCGCCATACGAGCTGCCCCCGCCGACCAGCGCGTCCGCCAGCCCGTATTGAACCATCATCGCCGCAAAGTAGTTGTGGTTCGTCATGACCGCGCGGCTGTCTTTGAGCCCCATGTTCCGATAGCGCTCCAACCGCTCGAGCCGCTGGCAGAAAATCGGCAGATCGGAGGAGGTTTCCGGGTTGATGATCGCGACGTGGTTGAGGTTCACGTTTTCGGCGAGGGCCAGGCGCTGGATGACATCTCGCTTTCCCAGCAGGATCGGCACTCCGAGGCCGCGCTCGTAAAACGATTGCGCGGCGCGCAAGACTCGCGCATCGTCTCCGTCTGGAAACACAATGCGCTTGGGGTGCCGCCTCAGCTTCTCAAAAATCGAATGGATAAAACTCATGTCCGTAGCAGCTAAGCTGGAGAAGAATCTGGCAGGAGACAAGGAGAACATCCTTGCTGCGGGAGGAAGGAGGATCTCCTTCCCCCGGCGCCCGCTCATCATGGGGGCCCTCGATCTCGGCGGCAGCTCGCATTCCGGAGGTGGGCCGCTTGATGCCGGCAGGGCGCTGAGCCTCGCTGCGGAGATGGTGTCCGGAGGGGCAGACATCGTGGAGGTTCGTGGCGGGGGCGCTTGCCCGGGCCCGGCTGCAGGGGGCGAGGAGGAGTGGGAGCGCATCGCCCCGTTTGTGCAGGGGTTTCGGGATCTCGCTGCCGCTCCGCGCGATGAGGGTCAGGTATTTCCTCCGCTGCTCTCGGTCAGCACTTGGTGGGCAGGGTCCGCAGCGAGGGCGCTTCAGGCCGGCTGCGACTTGCTCTGCGGCATGGAGGCGCCGGCGGAGGGGCTTCTGGCGCGGCTGTGCGCGGAGCATGGAGCGGCGCTCTTGATCGTGCCGCCGGCCGGCGGGCTTTGCCGGGAAACTCACAGGGAAACCGCATCTGACCTGGCATTGTTTTTCGAGTCTCGGATCGCGCTTGCGATGTCGGCGGGGCTGCCGCGCGAGGCGACGATCCTCAGCCTCGGGGCGGATTTTTCGAGTTTGTCCCCCGGCAGCCTCCGCATCTGCCGCGAGCTGACCCAGCTCAGCAGCCTCGCCCGCCCGATCCTCGTTCCTCTCTCATCGATGAGCGCGCCCGGGGGCATGTCCGACATCGGAACGCCGGCGGGAAGCGATGCGGGCGAGGTCGCTTGCATCGTCGCGGGAGCCCTGCGCGGCGCGTCAATTTTCCGTGTGCGCGATGTCGGGGCCGCCTGGTTTGCGCTGCGGACGCTGGAGGTTGTCGGATGAGGTGCCCGCCCCTTCTCCGGCTCCTCGCCCGCGCGGTGCTCGGAGCCATTTTCCTTTACGCCGGAGCGGTCAAGGCCGGCGCCAGCGAGGGGTTTGCGCTGGCGCTTGTCCCGTTCACGATCCTCCCCGGCGCCTGGGCGCATCCGTTCGCGATCGGGCTCGCATGGGCCGAGCTCGCGGCGGGCCTGCTGATCCTGCTTCCTCGCGTGCACCGCATCGGGGCCGGGCTGATCCTGGCGCTATCGGTCCTTTTTATCGGCGCCCTCTCGTGGGCGCTGGCGAACGGCATCATTGTGAGCTGCGGGTGTTTCGGGGGAGATGCGCCGCCGTCCGCATCCGCGATGCGCCTGGCGATCTTGCGCGATGTCGCGATGGCTGCGGCTGCGGCCTTTGCTCTCCTCCCGGCTTGTCCGCTTCGGGCTACGAGCGGACCCGCCAAGTGAGGAGCTGGCCGCCGAACGTCGCGCTGCGCCCGAGCTCTTTTTCGATGGCGAGCAGGCGGTTGAATTTCACGACCCGCTCGCCCCGGCAGCCGGATCCGGTTTTCAGGTGCCCTGCCCCGGTTGCCACCGAGAGATCGGCGATGAACGTGTCGTCGGTTTCCCCGCTCCGGTGGGAGATGTAGCAGCGGTAGCTATGGGCCTGCGCCAGGGCGATGCAGTCGAGCGTCTCGCTGACCGTCCCGATCTGGTTGAGCTTGATGAGGACAGAGTTCGCAACCTGCTGCCGGATCGCCTCGCGGAGGATCCCAGGGTTCGTGCAAAAAATGTCGTCGCCGACAATCTCGAGGTGCGGGCCGAGCTCGGCCGTGAGCTTCTTCCACCCGGCCCAGTCCTTTTCTCCGAGCGGATCCTCGAGCAAGGCGATCGGGTAGCGGGAGACCCAGTTTTTCCACAGGCCGATCATCTCGTCCGAGCTGAGCGAGCCCCCTCCGGATTTAAAGAACTCGTAGCGCCCGTCGGACCACATTTCGCTCGTGGCGGGATCCACGCAGATCGAGATGTCGTCGCCCGGCCGGTAGCCCGCTTTTTCGATCGCTGCGATGATGATTTCCACCGCCTCGTCATTGCTCTGGAGATCGGGGGCGAACCCGCCCTCGTCGCCGATGCCCGTGCTGTATTTCCGCTCGTGCAGGATCCCCTTGAGCGCGTGGAACGTTTCCACTCCCATCCGGATCGACTCTTGGAAGTTCGGCGCGCTGTGCGGGGCGATTTTGAATTCCTGAAAGTCCAGCGTGTTGTCCGCATGGCGGCCGCCGTTGATGACGTTCAGGCACGGGACCGGGAGCATGCGGGCGTTTGCCCCGCCGAGATACCGGTAGAGAGGAAGCCCGGATGCGGCAGCTCCCGCACGGGCTGCTGCCATGGAAACTCCCAGGATCGCATTGGCTCCCAGTCGCGATTTGTCGGGGGTTCCGTCCAGCTCGATCATCCGGCGGTCGATGCTGTCCTGCCCGGTGGCATCCATCCCGCAAAGCGCGGCGGCGATCTCGCCTTCGATATTTGCCACCGCCTTCAAAACTCCTTTTCCGCCGTAGCGGGCCGGGTCGTTGTCGCGGAGTTCGGCCGCCTCGCGCTCGCCGGTCGATGCCCCTGATGGCACGGCTGCGCTGGCCGAGATCCCATTTTCCAAAATGACGGTGGCGGAAACTGTCGGGTTGCCCCGGGAATCGAGGATTTCCAATGCGGAGAGGGATTTGATGGTCGTTCTCATAATTATTGATTATGGAGAGAGGAGAAATTTCTTTACAGCTCGATATGGAAAAATTTCATGCTACGGCCCATCCGGGGGTGGATCCGGCGGATCCTGCCGCGATGAGGGACGTATGGAACACGGAATTCCTTGCCGCTGAGGACAAGCGGCATTGCTGGCACCCCTTCACCCAGATGCGCGACTGGTGCGCGGAGGGCGAGGAGCCGATCGTTCTGGTCGAAGGCCAAGGGGCCACCGTGCGCGATAGCCGGGGGCGCGAGTACCTCGACGGGAATTCTTCGATCTGGACAAACATCCACGGGCACCGGCACCCGACGATCACCCGGGCGATCCATGAGCAGCTCGACCGCATCGCCCACGTCTCGTTTCTGGGGACCACCAACGCGCCCGCCGCACAGCTCGCGTCCCGCCTCGCAGGCCTCTTCCCGCCGCACTCGCTCGAGAGGGTTTTTTTCAGCGACGACGGCTCGACGGCGGTTGAGGCCGCGATGAAGATGGCGGTGCAGTTCCGGCAGCTCAGCGGCGAGCCGGGGCGCGTTCGCTTTGCGGCCTTCGATTGCGCCTACCACGGGGACACGGCAGGGGCGGCAAGCCTCGGAGGCATCGGGACATTCCACGCAAGGTTCGCGGGCCATCAGTTCCCGGTGGACCGGATTTCCGATCCGGAGGATCTCGACCGCCTTCCCGCCGGAGAGATTGCGGCGGTGGTGATCGAGCCGCTGATCCAGGGCGCGGCGGGCATGCGCGTCTGGCCGCGCGGGATGCTCCGCAGGCTGCGGGAAAAATGCGACGCCATCGGCGCGCACCTCATCCTCGACGAGGTGCTCACCGGGTTCGGGCGCACCGGGCGGATGTTCGCGTGCCAGCACGAGGACGTGATCCCGGATTTCCTCTGCCTCGCCAAGGGGCTCACCGGCGGGTACCTCCCGCTCGCAGCTACCCTTACCAGCGAAAAAATCTTTTCCGCATTCCTCGGCGGATACGCCGAGAAAAAGACATTTTTTTACGGGCACAGCTTTACCGGCAACCCGCTTGGCTGCGCGGCGGCGCTTGCGAGCCTCGACGTCTTTCGGGATGAAAACGTGCTCGAAAACCTTCGGCCGAAGATTGGGGCGATGTCCCGGCTGCTCGGTGGCCTGAGGGATCTTCCGCCGGTTTTTGATGTCCGCCAGTGCGGGTTCATGGCCGGCATTGAAGTCCGCCGCCCCGGGGGCGAACCGTTCCCGTGGGAGGAGCGCGTGGGCGGGCGGATCTGCGAGGCCGCGCGGAAGCACGGGCTCCTCACCCGCCCCGTCCTCGACACCATCGTGCTCATGCCTCCGCTCTGCACCACGGAAGCCCAGCTGGAAACTGCGGCGGAGGCGATCCGCCAGGCGATTCTGGAAGTTTGCTGAGGCGGATTATTTGGGGTCCTTGCCCGCCGCCTCATAAATTGCGCGCCAGTAGGCGAGCCGTTCCTTGACTCGCTTCTCCATCCCGTTTTCTGTCGGCTCGTAGTAGGTGCGGCCTTCGGGGAGGTAGGCTTGGGGGACGTAGGATCCTTCGAAGTCGTGGCTGTACTGGTAGCCCTTCCCGTGGTCGAGGCGCTGGGAGCCTTTGTAGTGGCCGTCGCGGAGGTGGGCCGGGACGGCGAGCGTCCGGCCTTCGCGGACTTCCTGCGAGGCCTTGCCGATGGCGACCGTGCAGCGGTTGCTTTTGGGGGCGGTTGCCAGATAGACGGTCGCGTGGGCGAGGAGGAGGTTTGCCTCGGGAAGCCCGACGAACTCCACGGCCTGCTGCGCGGCCATCGCCACCACGAGGGCGTTGGAATCCGCCATGCCGATATCCTCGCTCGCGCAAATCACAATCCGCCGGGCGATGAACCGGATTTCTTCGCCCGCATGGAGCATCTTGGCGAGCCAGTAGAGCGCGGCATCCGGGTCGCTGCCGCGCATGCTTTTGATGAATGCGCTGATCGTGTCGTAGTGCTGGTCGCCATCGCCATCATACACGACAGCCTTTTGCTGGATGCTTTCCTCTGCGGCGCGGAGCGTGATGCGCACGGAACCGCCCTCTTCCGGCGCGGTCGTGAGGGCGGCAATCTCGAGCGCGTTCAGGCACCTGCGGGCATCCCCGTCGCTGAGCCTCGCGAGGTGGGCGGCGGCATCCGGATCGATGGTGGCCCGCAGGCCTCCGAGCCCGCGATCCCGGTCGGCCAGGGCGCGAGCGATCAGGGAGAGGAGGTCGGCTTCCGAAAGCGGCTCGAGCTGAAAAATCTGCGATCGCGACAGGAGCGCGCTGTTGACGCTGAAGAACGGGTTCTGGGTTGTCGCGCCAATCAGCCGGATGAGCCCGCTCTCGACTTCCGGGAGGAGGACGTCCTGCTGGGCTTTGTTGAACCTGTGGATCTCGTCCACGAAGAGGATCGTTTTCGTTTTTTGGCGCCGCATCGCTGCGCCGGCGATGACCCGGCGGATGTCGGCCACGTTGCTCTCGACCCCGCTGAGGCGCTCGAACTTCGCCTCGGTGGCGCCGGCGATCACCTGTGCGAGCGTGGTTTTTCCGGTGCCAGGCGGGCCGAAAAGGATCAGGGAGGAAATCCGGTCGGCCTCGATCGCCCGCCGGAGGAGCTTTCCCGGTCCGAGGATGTGCTGCTGCCCGGCAAACTCCTCCAGCCTGCGCGGGCGCATCCTGGCGGCCAATGGCGCGTCGGCTGCAACCTCCCGGTCCGGCTCGTGAAAAAGATCCTCCACGCGCAGATTATGGCTGGTTTTTCTCGCAAGCCAAGACGCGATGCCGTAGGCTGCACCAGTGAAAACATTGCTTGTCCCTCTTGATTCGAGCGTCGGCACGGCGCTGGTTCTCTCGGTTGCTGAGTCGCTTGCCCGCTCGCTTCCTGCGAAGGTTGTCCTTTTTCATGCCATCGAGCCGATCTCCTCGTATGTCCCGGTCGGCGCGGGGATGGATGTCATTTCGACGTCCCCGATGCCGATTGAGCCCGAGCAGGTGGAGGACTCAAAAAACCGGCTGGAGGCGCTGGCTGCACCGCTTCGGGCGGCAGGCATTGATGTCGCATGCGAGGCGGTCATGGGGCTGGCTGTGACAGAGATTCTCGATCAGGCACGATCGCTTGCTGCAGACTATATCGTCCTCGGCTCGCACGGCCACGGCGCCATCTACCACCTCTTCGGCGGCAGCGTCGTCACGGGGGTCCTGAAGCACAGCCCCTGCCCGGTCGTTGTTGTCCCTGTTCGCGGGTGAGGATGCCCATGCCGGCGGATCCCATCGCGTTCGGCCTGCCTCACCGCGCGCCGTTCCTTTTTGTGGATCGCGTGACCGCGCACGTGCCGGGCGTCGAGGCTTCAGGAGAAAAAACGTTTGCGCCGGATGAGCCGATGTTCGCGGGACATTTTCCTGGCTGCCCGATTGTTCCAGGGGTCATCCTTGCCGAAGCGCTCGCGCAGGTGGCGGGGATTGCAGGCGCTTCCGATCGCGGTTTTTTGCTCTCAGCGATCCGCTCGATGAAATTTCCGTCCCCCGCCCGTCCGGGCGAGAGGATCCTGCTGCGTGCAAATAAAACCGGCGCCCTCGGAGGGCTGTTCCAATTTGCTGTGTCGGCCGATGTCGGTGGGCGGGTTGTCGCCGAGGGGGATGTCGTGCTGAACGAGATCGCCCCGACGCCTTGCAGCCAGGAACCGCCCGAACGGCCCGGCCCGCCGTGAAAAGCTGAGGCTCTCTTCCGGCGGACCCGCGATGCCGCCTCAGCCGTATTTTGCGCGGAGGGACTTTCCGGTCCGGGCGCTTTGCGCGGCGAGGTCGAGAATATGGATCGGGCGGCGCGACCACTCGCCCGTGATGACCAGCGGGGACCGCCCGGTGAGAAACTCCGCCACATTCTCATAATACTTGTGGCCTTGGTCCGGAGGATGCGGCAGGCGCGTTGTCACGGACTTGCCTTTGAGGTGCTGGTGCATGACCGTATGGCCGCTGTCAATGACGAGCGTTCCTTTTGTTCCGGTAATCTCCAGCCAGCCTTCCTTGGCTTTCGAATCCAGATGAGTGATCGCCAGGGTGAGCCACTGGCCGCCTTCAAATCGGACGACGACAAACGCTTCGTCCTCGTTGGCATCGTTCTTCCACTTCGTTTTCGGCGCCCAGAACCCTTCGTGAGAGAACCCGCTGACCTCTTGCACCGGAGCCTCGATGAGCTGGAGGGAATACTCGAGCAGGTGGACGCCCCAGTCATAAAGGATGCCTCCGGAAATGGATCGGCTTGTCCGCCACCAGTCGCCGGGCTGCGAGTAGCCGCCCTTGTGGCACTCGATCCGGACCACGTCGCCGATGGTCTTCTTCTTGTTGACGAGATCGACCGCCTGAAGGATCCGCCCGTCCCAGTGGCGGTTGTGATAGGTCGAGAGCATGACCTCCGACCTCGAGGCCGCCTTGATCATGGCGTCCACTTCGGACGTCGTGATCGCCAGCGGCTTTTCGCAGACCACATGCCGCCCGGCTTTGAGGCACTCGATCGCGATCGGCGCGTGCGTGTTGTGCGGGGTGATGATGACGACCATGTCCACCGGCGAGCATTCCAGCATTTCTGTCACCGAGGGGTAGGTGCCGATGTCCGGAAAATCCAGGGTTGCGACCGCGAGCCTCGACGGGTCGACCTCGGCGACCGCGACCGGGGTCATGCCCGCCGCCTGCATTTCCTTCAGGTGCTGGCGCCCCATGTTGAACGCGCCGCCGTAGCCGACCACTCCGACCTTGATGGAGGCGGGGTTTTTGTAGGTTTTCATAAATGGTCAGAGCGAGTGCGCCGCCCAGAGGATGCCGCGGACAGCGAGCCTGAGCGCCTCTGGAAACTTTTCAAATTCGGCAGGGTCGTGTCCGAGCGAGCAGTAGAAGACCCGACCGCTGCCCCATGGGCGAACCCATGCCAAGGGCATCGCGCAGCTGCGCCCCTCGTAAACGTATTCCGTGTCGGCGAGCACGTGGACGGCGGGATCACACATCATGTAGTATTGTTCCGAGGTGTAAGGAAACGTGCCGGGCAGGCCGCAGGTGATCGTGCTTGCGAAGTCGCGGATGCGGACGGTGTAGTCCCCCACATGCGGATGGCCGACGAAGTGGCCTCCCACCATCCACTCGAAATCCAGGTTCCCCCGGAACGCATCGCCCATCCCGCCATGGATCCCGCCCAGGCCGACGCCGCCCCGCACCGCAGCCAACAGGCCCTCGCTTTGCTCCTTCGTCAACGATCCCATTGTCCAGCACGGGAAAATCAGGTCGTATGCCGCAATCCTCGCGGTGTCCGCCAGCACTTCCAGCGAGCGCTCGACGTCGGTCACGAACCCTGCCTTCTGGAGCTCGCCGGAAAAAAGGCTGACAAAAGATTCCGGCTGGTGCCCGTCCCATCCCCCCGAAAGAAAAAGCGCTTTTTTCACAGCGCTTAGAACTAGCCACCCGGCCGCAGGAATGAAAAGAAAATCTTTCCCGGCTAAACCACTCGACTTGGCCAGGGCATTTTTGACAGGATCCCCCGGATGGCACAAAAAAAAGCGGGCGCAAAAAAGGTTTTCCGGCTTCTGGGAAATTCGGAGACAAAATACCCTGAGCGTCCGTCCTCCGGGATCTTGGAGACGTTTGCAAACCGCTTCAGCCATCGGAGCTACTGGATCTGCTTTGACTGCTCGGAGTTCACGTCGATGTGCCCGGTGACCGGGCAGCCTGATTTCGCGGTCATCCACGTCCGCTACGTTCCGAACTTGCTCTGCATCGAAACGAAGTCCTTGAAATTTTATCTCGCCTCCTACCGGCACACGAGGAGCTTCAACGAGGAGATCGTGAACCGGATCCTCGAGGATCTCGTCGAGTCCTGCAGCCCGCGCCAGATGGAGGTCCACGGCGAGTTTTCCTCGCGCGGCGGGATCAGCGTGACCGTGGACGCTTCCTATGAGGAGGATGCGGATGGCATCCCGTTTTGACGGCCCCCTATTTCTTTCGGGGAAAATTCTTGCGGGGGAAAAACTTTGGCGGATCGAGGTTGACGGTTCCGGGGGTTTCGGCCCTGACTTTTTCTTCGGCCGACTTTTTGGCGAGCATTTCCGCGTAGCCTGGGACGGTTTCTGAAGCGGGGTGGCGTTCGCAGGCGGGCGCGATGGCGATCGCGGCCGCCAAGGCGAGGCGCTTCATTCTACGATCTCCAGCGCGGCTTGGATTCCCCGCTTTTGGGCGGTGGCGTTCAGCAGCGTGCGGAGCGCCTGGATCGTGTGCCCGCCCTTGCCGATGATGCGCGGGAGATCCGTCTTCCTCATGGCAACGTGAAACGTGATGCGCTCGGAGGACTCGGTCTTCGTAAAGACGATCTCGTCAGGAAATTCGACGAGCGAGCCCATCACATAGCGCAAGAACTCTTCCATCGGACGGCTCAGGCAGCCAGTTTTTTGCGCGCCTTGGTCATGATGCTGCCCACGGTCTGGGACGCGCGGGCGCCAACCCCGACCCAGTAATCCGCACGGTCAAGCTGGATCGTGAAGTTCTCGCCCTCTTTTTTCGGATCATACGTCCCGATGATTTCAATGAATTTCCCATCACGAGGACGCCGCTGGTCAGCGACGACGATCTTGTAATACGGACTGTTTTTTGTGCCTTCTCGGCGGAGTCGGATTGCTACGGCCATGGATAAGAGTTTTCGGTTTTCAGTTTTCAGTTTTCAGGGACTTTCCCTGCAGGAGACACTTCTTTTTCATGATCCCCCGGGGATCTGGAAGCCGAAGTTTTTCCCGGCGCGGGCCATCATTTTTTTCATCTGGCCCGCATTTTTCATCATCTTGCGCATCTGGGAGAAGCGCAGGAGAAGGTTATTGACCTCGGTGACGGTGGTGCCGCTGCCCCGGGCGACCCGCTGGCGGCGTCGCGCGTTCAGAACATCCGGCCGCGCACGCTCCTGCGGCGTCATGGAGAGCACGATCGCCTCCACCCGCTTCAGTTGCTTCTCGTCAATCGAGGAATCTTTGAGCTTATCCATCCCGGGGATCATGCCAAGAAGATTCTCAAGCGGGCCCATGCGCTTCAGCATTTTGAACTGCTGCAGGAAGTCTTCCAGGTCGAATCCGGCGGTGCGGAGTTTTTCTTCCATCCGGAGGGCGTCGGCTTCGGTGATCGCCTCGGCGGCCTTTTCGACAAGGCTGACGACATCGCCCATCCCGAGGATCCGCCCGGCCAGGCGGTCGGGGTAAAACGGCTCGAACTGGTCGAGCTTTTCTCCGACGCCGACAAATTTGATCGGGCGTCCGGTGACCGAGCGGAGCGAGAGGGCGGCGCCGCCACGGGCATCGCCGTCGAGCTTGGTGAGGACGATGCCGGTGAGCCCGAGGGCCGAGTGGAAGCGCTCGGCGACGCTCACCGCCTGCTGGCCGGTCGCAGCGTCGCAAACCAGGAGGACTTCCTGCGGCTGGAGGAAATCGCGGAGGCGGCCGAGCTCGTGCACGAGCGGCTCGTCGATTTCCTGGCGTCCGGCCGTATCGAAAATCTGGACGTTTCCTCCGGTGGTTCCGCACCACTCGAGGGCGAGCTTCGTGGATTTGAGGACATCGGTTTCGCCGGCGGGAGGGCGAAATGTCGGGATGTCGATCTGCCCGCCGAGGACGGCGAGCTGCTCGATGGCCGCCGGGCGGAAAAGGTCGCAGGCGATGAGGAGCGGTGAGCGGCCCTGGGATTTCAGCCAGCGGGCGAGCTTTGCGGAGGATGTGGTTTTTCCTGCGCCGTTGAGGCCGACCATGAGGATGCGTGCCGGCTTGTTGAGGTCGAGCGGAGCGCTGTCGCCGCCAAGCAGCAGGCAGAGCTCCTCATGAAAAATTTTGACGATCTGCTGTCCGGGGGTGACGCTGCGGAGAACCGCCTCCCCGAGCGCCTTCTCCTTGACGCGCGCGATAAAATCCTTTGCGACCTGGTAGTGGACGTCCGCGTCGAGCAGCGCCATGCGGATCTCGCGCATCGCTTCGCTGACGTTCGACTCGCTGATCTTCCCGTGCCCGCGAAGATCCTTGAAGACGCCTTGAAGTTTTTCTGAAAGCCGGCTGAACATGGGGGCGAGATTCTACGCCGCCGCGCGCGGATGAAAAGGGATTTCCGAGCCTGCGGAGAACTTCCCTCAATGCGCCTATGATCCTTGGACAAAAGAGCCAGGGCAACCCAGATCCGCGTTGCAAAAATGCGCGGTTTCATCCTAGTGTTCGCAGGGTTCGAAACTCCGAGCTCGTTTTCTCATGAGTCTATTTCGGAAAAAACCGATCCAAGCGATCCTGTCTGAGGCTGAGGCCGGCGAGGGGGATGTTGCGCCGGCCTTGAAGCGCACGCTTTGTGCCTGGCAGCTGACCTTGCTTGGGATTGGCGTGGTGATCGGAGCCGGGCTCTTTTCATTGACCGGTAAGGTGGCGGCCGACAACGCCGGTGCGGCGGTGGTGTATTCCTATGTGATCAGCGGGTTTGCCTGCGCGTTTGCCGGCCTGTGCTATGCCGAGTTTGCGTCTGCTGTGCCCGTGGCCGGGAGCGCATATTCCTATGCCTATGCCACCATGGGCGAGCTCCTGGCGTGGATCATCGGCTGGGACCTTGTCATGGAATACGCGATCGGCGCGGGCACGGTGGCGGTGAGCTGGTCCGCGTATTTCATGAAGTTCTGCAGCCAGCTTCACATCGCTTTTCCGGTCCAGTTCGCGCTCTCCCCGTTTGATGCCGAGGTTCTCGCTGGCGGGGAGCGTGTCCAAGGGATCGCGAACCTCCCCGCAGCGGCGATCGTGGTGCTGATGTCGCTGCTGCTGATCCGGGGAACCCATGAGAGCTCATGGTTTAATGCGGTGATGGTCACTGTGAAAGTCAGCATCGTGCTGCTCGTGATCGGCCTGGGCTGGCCCTACATGAACCCGGCCAACCATTCTCCGATGATCCCGGACCGGATCACCGAAGTGGTAAATGGCCACACGATCTCCCATTTCGGCTGGCAGGGGGTGATGACGGGCGCCGGGCTGATCTTCTTCGCCTACATCGGCTTCGACGCCGTATCGACCGCCGCGCAGGAGGCAAAAAACCCTCAGCGCGACCTTCCTATCGGCATCCTCGGCTCGCTGTTCGTCTGCACGGTCCTTTACATCCTTTTCTCATGGGTCATCACCGGGCTCGCCCATTACACCGAGTTTCGCGGCGTGGTGGACAAGCTCGCCCCGGTGGCCACCGCTCTCAGCCACATGCCCGCGAAATTCCACTGGCTCCAGCAGCTCATCGTCCCGGCGATCCTCGCGGGGTTTTCCTCCGTCATCATGGTGCTCCTGATGGGCCAGAGCCGCGTGTTCATCACGATGTCCCAGGACGGGCTGCTGCCGAAAATGTTTTCTGACATCCATCCGACCCGCCACACCCCGTGGAAATCCAACGCGCTGTTCGCCGTGGTTGTGGGCTCGGCCGTGGCATTTCTTCCGGGAAATCTTTTTGGGGAAATGTGCAGCGTTGGCACTCTGCTTGCCTTTGTGCTGGTATGCATTGGAGTCATCGTCCTGAGATACACCAACCCGGACCTCCCGAGGAAATTCCGCTGCCCGCTGGTGCCGGCGGTGCCGGCGCTGGGGGCGCTGATCTGCCTGACAATGATGGCATTTCTTCCGAAGGATACCTGGTGGCGCCTGCTGATCTGGATGGCTGCCGGCCTGGCAATTTATTTTTCTTACGGCCGGAAGCGCAGCCGGGTGCGGGACGATTCCTGACCCCGCCCTGATTTGCGCGGGAGATGTGAGCCCGCCATTTTTCGATAAATCCACCACGGGCTCCGCAGTTTGCGGGCGCCTTCCCCACGGGGAGGAGTCAGGTCCGAACGACCACGATGGTGGCATTGTCCTGCTTGGGGATGGCTTTTTCCTTCACCTTTGCACGAAGCCCGCGAACGATCTCGATGGCCGGCGCGTCGCGGAGCCGGCTGAGCTCATTGGAAATTTCCTCGTCGGTGAGAGTGAGGAGCCCATCGCTTGCGGCGATGACCATGTCGCCGGGGGCGAGCGGGGAGGGCTCCGCCGGCTCATCAACCAGAGGGATTTCGAGGCCGGTCAGCGCAGAGAAAAGGGCGTTGCGCTCAGGATGGTTGGCGACATCGCCCTCCCTCATCTGCCCGGCGGCAACTTTCTCTGCGAAGACCGCCCGCATCGAGTGGTCGGCGTTCAGGCGGATCAGCCTTCCTTCCCTCCACAGAAGGAGCGGGGAATCCCCGACGCTGATCCAGCGGACAAATCCCCGCCCGACGACTGCGGCAACGAGTGTTGTCCCTGCCTCGCCAAGAGTGTCCGGGTCGGTGGCGATCATGGTGTCTACTGCCTGGTTTGCTGCCAGGAGGGCCGTTTTCAAGGCCGAGGCTTCCCGGGAGATTTCCCCTCCAGGGCAGCGCGTCGGCCCGCATGGGATTTCGCAATCCGAAATCCGGGATGCCGCGGCAGGCGCTCCTGCCGGGGCATCGAACGCTTCAAAAAACGCTTCGACAAACCCCCTCACTGCCGCAAGGCTCGCCTCCCTGCCTCCGACATGGCCGCCCATGCCATCGGCAATGAGAACGAGGAGCATGTCGGCCCTGTTTTCGTTGCCGGCGACAATGCTGAACGCATAGGAATCCTGCTGCTCTTCGCGGGAGCCGAGGATCTGGCACCCGGCGAAATCGCGGTCGGCCTGCAGCGGCAGGACCTCAGCTTTTTGTGGCGGGATAGACAAGATGGGAATTTCCTGCTGCGGCTGCGCCGGAGATTTCTGGCTGTCGAATCCGGGAATGCAGAATGAAGCCGGCCGCACGCCAGTCACCTCGACCAGTCAAGCGCGCCTTTCTTGATCGCGTAGAGGTAGCCGAACATCAGGATGCTCACGAAGCTCAGCATGCTCCAGAGGATCACCGTGCCGCACGCGTCAACAAACTCAGAAAAAATGACCGCCCACGGATACATGAAAACGATTTCGATGTCGAAAAGGATGAAGAGCATCGCCACAAGGTAGAATTTGACGCTGAACCGCGGCTGAGGACCTCGCTCCGGTGCAATCCCGCACTCGTAGGCGGAATCCTTCGCGGCCGATCTCGTTCCGGCTCTCCCAAGCAAAAGATTGGCGAGCAACGCCACCGTCGCAAAACCAACCGCAACAAGAACGTGCAGCAGCACCGGAATGTATTGCTCAATCATGGATGAGGCCTAGCCGCGCGCAGCCAGATCGGCGAGAAAAAAGTGTCGATTTCTGCGGGGATTATTCTCCACACAGCTCCTGAATTTGCTTGCCTTGCACCTTTGGCCCGTAGTAATGTCTGCCCCCTTGTGAACGTGGAGACCTTGAACATTTGTGGAGTGCCACGCCTGGATATTTCCGGGCGTTTTCAAGGCCTTTCGCTTTCTTTTTCAAAAGGTGTGAAAAAGGGTGCGGATAATCAAGCCTCACAAGCGAGGCTTCCCTCGTCATTGCATCCCTAGCTCAATGGTAGAGCAGTTGACTCTTAAACGGCTCTGGCACGATAGGCGCATCGGTTTTATCGGGTTTCTGCTACGGATTTGAGCCTTTGACAGGCTGCGCCCGGCGCGTTTGATTGGCTGTTGCTGGCATTGTCGGGACAAGCGTGAATTTCGGATCAACCGGATCGATGATAAATCCGGGCGGAAGTTTCGCAGAATCCTGTTTTGACGGAATCACGTCATCGAAGGATGGCTTGTATGTCAAAAATCCGATGAGGAAGATCAATGCCATGGCGGTCATGGTCCCGAAAGCTGCCCATGCGATCCGCGCTCTGTGTTCGTGGATCCACGCTTTCAGGGAATCCCACTTCCACAAGAGGACACCCGGGAGGAAATTCAAAGCGATGATAATCGCGATGGTTTGCACCACGGCGATGCGGGTTTCCAGCAGGCCGGTTGTCCAGACGGGCATGGCCAGGGCTGGTATGCTTCGCCAGAATCCGTTCCCAAGGGGTTCGAGTCGGGCCGGGCTCATGAGTAGAAGGAACGTCGTCCCGACGATCCAGATACGGAGGATGATTTTCATTTTTTCCCCCGTTTAATTGCAACTCGATGGAGAGAAGATGGCTCGGAGGTGCGGGCAGGATGGAGAACACGTTCCTGCCCTGGTGCTTTTGGGGCAGAATAACCTCCAAATTTATCAAGATATTGTCGGATTGCCTTCCTGACGATCACGGATTCCGCTTCATCTTCTTTTATCATGAGGGCGACGATCTCCGCTTTCATTTCTTTGGACACTCGAATCCGCAGGTCGGCATCTTTGGGAGATTTCTTTTCCACGTAGGAACAATGTACCACAAAATATTTCATGTCCAGTTGAATATTTTTCTTGCAACAATCCCGTTTGTGACACAAACGGGATACATGCAGAAAGTAAAACGCCTATCGGAAGATGTGAGATTCCGCGTCGCCCCAGCTGTGCATGCCCAGCTGAAAGGCATCGCTGATCAGAGAGAAATCAGTGTTTCTTATGTAGCGCGGCAGGCGATACGGAAATATATCGCTGCGCATAAACGCTCAACCAGATCGAATCAGGGGGACAGGGAATGATTCCGATATCCAAGAAACTGAGCAGCCAGGCGAACAAGCAGATCGCATTGGCCGCGAAAGCTCTGGCGATCGTGGCCGAGGCAACAAACATCGATCCCGATGCGCGCGAGGCAATCAACCGCGCACGCGCCGAGATTTCGCTAGCGGAAACCCTCATCGCGCAACAGCCGGACGACAAATGAAGCTACGCCTCCGCCGATTTTACTGCCGCGCCATGAGCTTCAGCCCGTTCGGAGACTACGTTTTCGCCGCCAACCGCTCGGCGGCCCGTGCTGCCTTTTTTCTTCGGCATCACGTTTACCCATACAGCATCGCACACAGATGAATCTCATCGTCACTCTCCAGTCTTTGGTTGACTATTTCACCGGACCGGCCCTCATTTTTTTATTCCTGTTGATCTTCGTTGAAGTCAACGCGCGCACGAATCCGTGATCCAAGTCGAGCAACATTATCGGACGCGTGAGGCCGCTGCGCTGCTCGGGGTGCATGTCAAAACCCTCGGAAGGTGGATCCTGCGTGGAGAAATCGCCCCTGTGGTGTCTCTATCTGCAAGGGATATCCGGATACCTGCCAGTGTGCTCCAACGGTTCCTGGACCATCGCACGCTCCACCGTGGGGCCGCTGCGTTATGATCGGCTCTACAGTGGATGCCTCCTCCGCGGCCCGCCCTTTTCTTTTTTTGGAAATGGATGAGCAAGAAGACTCACGGACTGGTGCCAGCACGGGGGAACGGCTGCACGATCAGCATCCAGACGTATATCAGCGGGTAGTCGCGATGCTCGGACAGGGTGCGGCGGTCCGTGAGATCAAGAGGCAGCTCGGTGTCCATCATCGGACAATCCGGGCCGTGGCAATCCGTGAAGGTCAAACCATTGACACGATGCGTAGAGAGCTCGGTGCTCGATCCCTCGGAGTGGCCGGCCTGGCACTAGAGGCGCTCGAAGATCGGATCATCGGAGGATCAGTGAAGCCTGCTGAGCTATCGATGGCGATCGGGATCCTCGTCGATAAAGGTCAGCTCCTCACCGGAGGAGCAACCGGACGTGTCGAAAAGATCGAACGGCACCAGGTGGAGCGGGAGATAGACGCCATGCTGGTAGAGGTAGAGACCATCGAGGCCGAGATCATCACAGATACCGGTTTGTCCGGTCAGAATCTTTTGCCAATAGAGCCCCTTCCCGATGGTGGTTCACCTGGCTATGCGGCCGGCACGGATGGATCGGCTTCGGACCATGGGTCCGGTGTCTCTGATTATGTATCAGATGTTTCCGGCGCGCTACCTATGGCCGATGCCTTCCGTGCTACGGGTTCGGCTACTGACTCTTTGGCTGGATCGGCGGCTGAGCAG
>JBAXXX010000078.1:0-18046 GCA_037127695.1 Verrucomicrobiia bacterium
GGCTTCTGGGGCATGGGGGCGACGGGGTTTGCTGGATCCGCTCACATGGTAAACGACTCGCCGAGGTAGAGCTTGCGGCTGATCGGATCGTTGAGAAGGAAATCCTTGTTTCCCTGGCTCTCGACGCGACCCTCAAAAATCAGGTAGGCACGGTCCACGATGTTGAGGGTTTCCCGGACATTGTGGTCGGTGATGAGAATGGCGAGCCCCTGCTCGCGGAGGTCCTGGACGATCTGCTGGACGTCATGCACGGCGATCGGATCCACTCCGCTGAACGGCTCGTCAAGCATGAGGAGCGACGGGCTCGTGACGAGCGAGCGGGCGATCGTGAGGCGGCGCTTCTCACCTCCAGAGAGCGTGAGCGCCTGATTTTTGGCGAGGTGCTCGATCCCGAACCTTGTCAGCAGCTCATCGCAGCGGCTCTTGCGCTCGGATTTCGTGGCCTTTGTCGTCTCGAGGATGGCGAGGATGTTCTCTTCGACGGTGAGCTTTCGGAAAATCGACTCCTCCTGCGGAAGGTAGCCCATGCCGTGCCGTGCGCGGCGGTACATCGCCATGTTGGTGACGTCGGCATCCTCGAAAAATACGCGTCCGCCGTTCGGGCGGATCAGCCCGACAATCATGTAGAAGGTGGTTGTTTTCCCGGCCCCGTTCGGACCCAGCAGCCCGACGATCTCCCCGCGCTTCACGTTGATGTCCACGCCGTTCACCACCGACCGGCCGTTGTAGATTTTCACGAGCCCATCGGTGCGCAGGAGGGGATCCCCGTCGCCGACCGGCGTGCGTTCGGGCTTGTCGGGATTATCGGACTCCCCGCTCATTTGGCCCCCCCGGCATCGCTTGTATCCACAATGGCCGTCTTGCTGGGCCCGATGGTGCGGGACTTGCCGTTTCGGCTGAGCACCATGACGGTGGACTGCTCGGTGGCGACCTGGTTGTTCATCCCCTGCTGGACCGAAGGCCAACCTTTCAATGTGACCTCTCCGCTGGCGGGGACGTAGGTCGCCGACTCCGCGTGCCCGATCGCGTTGTTGGGCTTGCCGCTTTTGTCGATATTCTCCTGGACGATGACGACGCGGCCGGTGGCCTCGGCGAGCTCCATGCCCTTGCGGGTCTTGCTGAGCGTGACCTTGAGGTGCTCGCAGCTCAGCGTGAACTGCGCGTCGCGGACCACCACGCGCCCGTCGAACTCCGCGATGTTGGCGGCGTTGTCAAACGTCGCTTCCTTGTTTGCGGTGATCTCGGTTTTCGCGTTGGCCGGGCGGTCTTTGCCCAGCCCTGCAAAAGCATTCAGAGGCAAGGATTTTTCTCCCTGATCCATGGCCGGCCCGGTCTGGGCGAGTGCGGAGGAAGCCATGAGGGCGAGCAGAAGGACGATGGGCTTTGTCATTTTTCGATGTTTGCGGACTGGATGATCATTCGGATATTCCCGCGGAGGATCGCGTAGCGGGTTTTGGTGTTGAATTCGACGGCATCCCCGGTGATCTCAAAATCCTCGCGCCGAATCAAGGTCTGGGAATCTCCGGAAAGGATCCGGGTCTCCAGGTTGAAAACCGAGTGGGGGACCTGGACATTGATCGTCTTGCCCTCATCATCGAGCGACTCGATCTTCATGTTTTCCATCTCGATATGCTGGTCGTCGAGCTTTTTGGCCACCTCGGCCTCAAGCGTCATGACGAGCTTCCCCGCCTGGTTCCTGTGCGGGATTTTGATCCCCTTCATCGGGATCCCCACGGGGACGGGCAGGTCAAATTCCTCGGATTTGGCCTCTTCCTTTTTGGCCTCTGAATTCTTGGGGTCGGCCCCGAAGAGGGTCGAGCCTGCGAGCAGGGTGGCAGCCAGGAGCCGTGGGCTAAACAATCGCATCACGAAGTTTCCTGAGTTGGGCAATAAGCGGAGGTAGCCCTCGCAGCGGGATTTGATTTGGTCCGTCTGAAAAGGCTTTTGCTGGGTTTTCATGGGTCTCAATAAAGATGCCGTCACAGCCGGCGGCCACGGCGGCGCGGGCCAGCACCGGGGCCAGGGCACCATCTCCTCCGGTCGTGTCCCCCGCCCCCCCCGGGCGCTGGACGGAGTGGGTGGCATCAAACACGACCTGACAATTCAGCTCCTGCATCCAATAGATGGATCTCATATCTGCGACAAGGTTATTGTAGCCGAACGTGGTGCCGCGCTCGGTAAAAAAGTAGGCGAGGCACCCTGCGGCGTCGAGCTTGCGGGCGACGTTCGCCATATCCCACGGGGCGAGAAACTGGCCTTTTTTGACGTTCACGACCCGCCCGGTCGATCCGGCGGCAACGATCAGGTCGGTCTGCCGGCACAGGAACGCAGGGATCTGGAGCACGTCCACATGCGCAGCGGCGATTTCGGCCTCCTCAGGAGAGTGGACGTCGGTCGTGACCGGGATCCCGAGCTCCCCTCCGATCTCGCCCAGGAGCTTGCACCCGTCGCGGGCGGACATGCCGCGGAAGGACCGGAGCGAGGTCCGGTTTGCCTTGTCATAGGAGGCTTTGAAAACGAAGCCGGCACCCTCGCCGTCGCAGATCGCCTTGAGCTTTCGGGCCATGCGCCGGGTGAAGGCTCGAGATTCGATCACGCACGGCCCGAGAAAAAAGAGGAGCTCGCGGCCGCCAAGCAGGTGGCGTCCGATTTTCACAACGGGTCGTCGGGACATGCCAAACACACTACGCGCGCTTCCCGATTGCGCAAGCATTTCGCCCGATTTCAGCAGGCTTGCAAGGCCGGGAGGAACCGCCAGGATAGCGGCCTGACATGTCGGATCTGCTTCGGCATTTTTTTACAGCCATGGGCCTTCACGAGAGGCGCGATGAGGTGGTGCGCCTCGAAGCGGCCGCAGGCCAGCGCACGGCGCCGACCAACCGCAGCACGACGGTTTTTTCAGGGGAGGCCGACGAGTGGCAGCGGCATCTGCAGCGGCCTTGGAGCGGGCGGCAGGACGGCGCGTTCTCGATGGAGATCCTTCTCGATCCGCTGCAGAGGCAGGTCGTGTTTGTCCCCCGCAACGAGCGCTCCCAGCGCTGGGCGGAGGCGCTCACCCGGGGGGTCCGGCAGGCCGGCGCACGCCTGGAAAGGTTTCCTGCTGCGGCGAGGGCATTTGACGCGATGGTTTTCGGGGGGGCCTCGTGTTCCGGAATGTTTCTGGCGTCGTGCGCGGAGCTTCCTGCGGCCTCGACGCGGGAGATGCGCGTGAACGACGACCTTTCGGCCGCCGAGACGAGGATCCTGGTGCAGACCCGGCTGCTCGAGGAGTTTGAGCTTCGCCTGGATGATGCGGGCAAGCCGATGGAGCACCTCGGCGAAATCTGGGAGGTGCTCAGCCAGATCCTGCTCCAGCTGGGGCACGAGAGCTACCCGCGCGACCGGTTCATCGAGAGGATCGAGCTGACGACAAAGTGGGCGCTAGTCAACCTCCATGTGCTTTACGCGGGGAAAAAAGACGGGCGGCTCGACCCGAACGCTGCCGGCGAAGCATTTGAAAAGATCCGTGCGAGGCGCGGGAAGATGGATCGACGCGAGCTTTTTTCGAGGGATCCGTTCTTCCTCCTGCTTTCGGATCTGTCGTTCCTCCTGCGGGACCGCGGGGTCGAAAGCCTGTGGGACACGGCGGCCGTCATCGTGCGCGACTACCTCGACTCCCGCTACCTCCGGCTGAGCGTCGCCAGCATCATGCCCGAAAAGCCGCCCTGGCAGGAGGCGATGCCGGTCGAGTGGAAAAGCGCCAGAAAAATCCGGACTCCGCCGCCTGTCGCCGGGCGCTACGGGATCATTGACGACGAGGACGAGGACGCTTGGAAGCAGATGTGCGGGCCGCTCGAGGACATCGGCTACCTGATCATCGGGCAGCTCGGCATGGGCCAGTTCGGACGCGTTTACGAGGCGATCAACGTCGCCAACGGCAACATCCCCGCCCGCGTCGCCGTCAAGGTGGACCGCATCCGCAAAGGGCACAAAAAGGAGGCGATCGAGGCGGCGGACACGATCATGGAAATCGCGCGCGGCCTGGCGAAGTCGCCGCATGTCATCCGCGCATTCGATGCCGGCTACCTGAAGAAAATCCGGTCGAACTACCACATCCTGCAGATCGTTGAGGGGGACACTCTCGACCACCTGATCGGGATTGCCGGCAGCGAGCATTCGAGCGTCCTTCGCCCGAAGTTCGGCCACACTTCCCAGGCCGAGGCGAGCCGCGAGTTTTTGAAATCGCTGAGCGGGAGCGCCGGCGAGGCCTGGCGGCGGAACCGGGAGTCTCCGCCCTTCATCTCGCCGCCCGGGCTGAGCCAGATCCTCGATCTCCTGACCAGCAAGGCGCTCTGGATCGAGGAGGTCCACGGGCTCGGGTTTGCGGTCAATGACCTGAAGAACGGGAACGTGATGATGAGCCGCCGCGGGCAGTTCAAGGCGATCGATCTGGACTCGTACAGCCGGGTTTTCTCGCACCTCGACAAGCTGCCGGACTTCTTTTTTCTGGCGGTGTCCACGCTCCAGCTCATCACGCGCGGAGCCGCATGGGGGAAGGATGCGACATCCTCGGAGGTCAAGGAGCTCCTTTCGGATCGGGCGGCGGTCGAGAGGCGGCTTGCGGAGATCTGGCCATACGGAGACCTTGCGCTCCAAGGCGGCGGGAGGGTTTCCACGGCGGAGGTCACAGAGTTTTTTTCCCGGTTCATCGACGAGGCGCGCTCCGGAGCTTTTGCGAGCGAGCCGGGCCGCTTCACCCAGGCGATCGACGCCCTGATTTTCCTCAAGCGGCGGCTTTCGACCGAGGAGATGGTCCTGCAGTAGGCCCTGCCGCATCGGGAAGCCCCGGGGCCGGGCGCGCGGCGCTCACCCGAACCGTCCGGTGATGTAGTCCTCGGTCTGCTTCTGGCCGGGGTTGGAGAAGATCCTGTGCGTATCGGCGAACTCGATGAGCTTGCCGAGGTAGAAAAACGCCGTCTTGTCCGAGGTGCGCGTCGCCTGCTGCATGTTGTGGGTGACGATCACGATCGTGAACTCCTGCTTGAGCTCGTGGATGAGCTCCTCGACCTTGACCGTGGCGATCGGATCGAGGGCCGAGCACGGCTCGTCCATGAGGAGGACCTTCGGCCGGTTCGCGATCGCCCGTGCGATGCAGAGCCGCTGCATCTGGCCGCCCGAGAGCCCGAGCGCGCTCTCGTGCAGGCGGTCTTTCGCCTCGTCCCAAAGCGCGGCCGCCCGCAGGCTGCGCTCGGCCGCTTCGTCCAGAACAGCCCTGCTGTTCTGGCCGCTGATCCGGAGCCCGTAAACGACGTTCTCGTAGATGGATTTCGGAAACGGGTTCGACTTCTGGAAGACCATGCCGACGCTCCGCCGGAGGGCGATCACCTCGACGCTCCTGTCAAAGATGCTCTGCCCGAGGAGCCGGATGTCTCCGGTGTGGCGGACGCCATCAATCAGCTCGTTCATGCGGTTGAAGTTCCGCAGGAGGGTCGATTTCCCGCAGCCCGACGGCCCGATAAACGCGGTGACCTGGTTCTCAGGGATGTCCATGTTGATATCGAACAGCGCCTGCTTTTTTCCGTAAAAAAAATCGAGGTTCCTCACGGCGAGGAAATCCGGGCGTCCGGGCCCGGCGGCTGGCGGGGTGGCTTCTTCTGTCATATCCATGATGTCTCGGTGTCTCAGGGGGCTAATTCTTTTTTGAAAATGCCAGCTGGGCGGTGACGTTGGCGAGCGTGACGAACGCGACCAGGACGAGCGAGGCAGTCCAAGCCAGCTCGATCTGGTGCGCATACGGAACGGTGGCAAAGTTGTAGATCAGGACCGAGAGCGAGGCGGTCGGCTCGGCGAGGGATTTTGCCCAGAACTGGCTGAAGAGCGCGGTGAAAAGGAGCGGTGCGGTTTCTCCGGCGGCGCGGGCGACCGCGAGCATGATCCCGGTCATGATCGCGGGCAGGGCATCGGGGAGAACGATGCGCACAATGGTCTGAAACTTGGTGGCCCCGAGCCCGTATGACGCCTCGCGGTAGGTGCCCTGGACCCCGATGAGCGCCTGCTCGGAGGTCAGCAGGATGGTCGGCAGCATCAGCACCGCGAGCGCCGCGCCACCGGCATACGCAGAGAATCCGCCAGCGGTCGAGACCACGACAGCAAACGCAAAAACCCCGCAGATGATCGAAGGGATTCCTGTGAGGAGCTTGGCGACGATCCTCACGGCTTGGGCAAGCCGGGTCGTTGGCCCATACTCGTTGATGTAGATCGCCGAGAGGATTCCCAAAGGTGCCGCCGCCAGCAGCCCGAGCCCGACCATCACCAGAGTTCCAAGGATGGCATTGCCAAACCCTCCGCCCGCCATGCCGGCAGCTGGCGGAAGCCCGGTGAAAACCGACAGGCTCAACAATGGCAGGCCATTTTTCAGGAGCAGATAAAGGATCGAAGCCAAAGGAACGAGCGTGAGAAGCGAGAGCCCGATGCACGCCCAGCTCAATATGCGATTCCGCAACGAGCGCGCCGCGACATTCGAGGCCTCCGCCTTGCTGCTCTCAAAAAAACCGGTTAATGACGTCTCCATCGTGTTAGCGGATGCCTGCGGTCTGCCTCTGCGTGTGGCGGAGGACGAGCTCGCCGATGGTATTCACAAGGAGGGTGATCGCCACAAGGATCAGCGCGGCATACATCAGGGAATTGATCTGCAGCCCATCGGCCTCGCCGAACTGGTTCGCCAGAAGCCCGGCCAGCGTGCCGCCTGGAGAAAGCAGCGACCAGGAGAGCCTCGAGCTATTTCCTATCAACATCGCGACCGCCATCGTCTCCCCCATCGCCCGGCCAAGAGCGAGGATCGTCGCGGCCACGATGCCCGGGGCAGCCGTTGGCAGGATCACGCCCAGAATCGCTTCCCAGCGCGTCGCCCCCAGCGCGTAGGCCCCCTCGCGCAAAGTTGCTGGCACAGCCGTGAGGGAGTTGCGGGAGATCGCTGTGACCGTGGGCAGGATCATCAGCGCGAGCACGACGCTGGCGGTCAACAGGGAATTGCCATAGGCAGGCGGAGCAAAGAGCGGAATGCCGCTCAGGTGAACCACCGCCCAATCCCCGAAGACCTTCATAATGGGGATCACAACCACAATCCCCCAAAGCCCGTAAACAACGCTGGGGATGGCAGCCAGCATCTCGACAACAAACCGGACGGTCTGGCGGACGGGGAGCGGGAGGAAATCCTCGCTGAGAAAGATCGCGATCGACAGGCCGAGGGGAAAGGCAAAGAGGATCGCGATCAACGAGCTCGCAGCAGTCCCGACGATGAACGGAAAAACCCCGAATTTCTCGCGGTTCGGAACCCACGACGAGCTGGCGAGAAAGGAAAACCCGAATTTTTCGACCGCCGGCCAGGCGCCGGACACGATTTCATAGACGATCCATGCCAGGGTGGCCACGGCGGCGGCCGAGGCCACCCAGCAGAGAAGGTGGAACAGGTCGGGCCCGATACGAACCTCCGGAATCGGTTTCGATTTTGAAGGTTCGAGGGCCACGGCTCCGGTTATTTGACGGTTGCGAGCGCGGCTTTCGCCTTCTCGACCACAGGGGCGGGAAGCGGAATGTAGCCGAGCTCTTCGGAAAACTTCTGCCCGTCGGTCAGCCCGTAGGTCACAAATTCTTTGAGGGCCGCGAGCTTGGCGGGGTCAGCATACTTCTGGGACAGCAGAAGCCAGGTGAAGCTGACGATCGGGTAGTCGGCGGCCCCCTCGGGATCGACCGGCCACACGCGGAGGTTTTCCGGAAGCTTGACGTTGGCCAGGGTCGCCGCCCCGCCGACCGGGCTGGGCTCAACAAATTTCCCTGACTTATTTTCCAGGTTGGCCATGGCGAGCCCGTTGTTTTTGGCGTAGCCATACTCGACGTAGCCGACCGCTCCAGGCGACTGCTTGACGAGCGCCGTCACCCCTTCGTTGCCTTTCCCTCCGACTCCAACCGGGAACGTCACCGACTTGTCGGTTCCGATCTTTTCGTTGAAGTCCTTGCTGATTGCGGAGAGGTGCTGGGTAAAGACATACGTCGTACCGCTGCCGTCCGACCGGTAGGCGACCTGGATCGCGAGCTCCGGAAGCTTCACCCCTGGGTTGGACTTGGCCAGCACGGGGTCGCTCCACTTGGTGATCGTCCCGAGATAGATGCCCGCCATCGCCTCTCGCGAGAGGTTCAGCTTTTCCACGCCCGGAAGGTTGTAGGCATAGACGATCTCGCCGGCAGTTGCAGGAATCATGACGACTCCGTTGGCGACCTTCGCAATTTCGGCATCGCTCATCGCGGCGTCGCTCGCCCCGAAATCCACGACCCCGGCCGTGAAGTTTTTCACCCCTGCCCCGCTGCCGACCGACTGGTAGTTCACCTGGACGGCCGGATGCAGCTTATTGTATTCCACTCCCCAGCGCTGGTAAAGCGGGGCGGGAAACGAGGCCCCGGCACCAGAGAGCTGCTGGGCTTGCAAGGTTGATGTGAGGCCGGCGAGCGCCGCGCCAAGAAGGAAGAACGTGATGGGTTTCATAGTGGAGCGGATAAGTAAAATGCCAGGGCGCGAAATTTCCAAGGCCAGCTCTGTGACGATTCCGTCACATTCGGGGCGGGGATTTTCCTCATCGGTATGGCGGCCATGGGGAGATTATAGCAGGTGGAGGGGGTCGACGTCCACGGCGACGAAAACATCCTCCGGCATGGGCAGCGCGTCGAGCACCGAGCGCGTCAGCCTGGCAAGGGCCATCGACGAGGGCCCCCGGATCGAGACCTGGAACCGGTAGTAGGTTTTTGCTCTTTCGAGCGGGGCCGGGGCGGCCTCCCCGACCACGACGCCTTCCGGGGCGGCGGCCTTGAGCTTCCGAGCGAGCGTCTGGGCCGAGAACTCGACCCGCTCGACCATCGTCCCGCGGATCGTGATCAGCACCATGCGCCCGAACGGCGGATAGCCGAACTGCCGGCGGAATTCCATCTCCTGCTCCATGAACCCCTCGTAGTCGTGGTGCCGCGCAAACTGGATGGATGGGCTGAACGGAGTGAACGTCTGCACGTGGACCTCGCCCTCCATCTCGCCGCGGCCCGCCCGGCCCGCAACCTGCGTGAGAAGCTGAAACGTGCGCTCGCCGGCCCGAAAATCCGGCATGTGGAGGCCGAGGTCGGCATTGACGATCCCGACGAGCGTCACATTGGGAAAATGCAGGCCTTTCGCGATCATCTGCGTGCCGACGAGGATATCGATTTTTCCCTCCTTGAATGCCCCGAGCGTCTCGCGGTAGGCATCCTTGCGGGTCATCGAGTCAGCATCCATCCTCGCAATCCGGGCTTTGGGGAAGATCCGCCGGACCGCCTCCTCAACTTTTTGCGTGCCGACCCCGGAGTGGCGGATCCCGGGGTCCTTGCATTTCGGGCAGGCGATCGGGGCGCGCGACGAATGCCCGCAGATGTGGCAGACGATGCGTTCGGCCGCGCGGTGGTAGGTGAGGGAGACGCTGCAGTCCGGGCACTGGCAGACGTGGCCGCACGCCTCGCAGAGCATCGAGGTCGAGAACCCGCGGCGGTTGAGAAAAAGGATCGTCTGCTCGCCCTTGGCAATCCGGCCTTCGATCGCCTCCTTGAGCGGGCGCGAGAGGATCCCCCCCTCCGGCGACTGCCGGGCCTTCTGCCGGAGGTCGAGCACTCGCACGACCGGCATCCGCTTATCGTCAACCCGCTGGTCGAGGCGGACGAGCCGGTATTTTCCTGTCTGCGCGTTGTGCCAGCTTTCGAGCGAGGGGGTCGCGCTGCCGAGGAGGACAGCCGCGCCCTCGCGATGTCCGCGGAGGACCGCCATATCCCTCGCGTTGTAGCGGGGGGCTTCGTCCTGCTTGTAGGAATTCTCATGCTCCTCGTCCACGATGATGATCCCGAGGTTTTCCAAAGGTGCAAAAATCGAGCTGCGGACGCCGATGACGATCCGCGCTGCCCCGGAGTGGATCTTATGCCACTCGTCGTGGCGCTCGCCCTCGGAAAGGTGGCTGTGCAGGACCGCAATTTTTTCCTGGATGTCCGCGAACCGGGATTTGAAGCGTTCGACAGTCTGCGGGGTCAGCGCGATCTCGGGCACGAGGACGAGCGCCGTGCGCCCGCGCTCGACCGCCTGCCGGATCGCGCGGAGGTAGATCTCCGTCTTTCCCGAACCCGTGACCCCGAAGAGCAGGATCGGGGGGGAGGGGGACGCCATCGCCTCCTCGACCGCCCGCATCGCCGCCTCCTGCTCGGAGTTCAGCGTCACGCCCGCCGAGGCAACAAACTTTTCGGCATAGGGGTCGCGGGCGACGACCTCGGACTCGATGATGACGAGCCCGCGTTTTTCCAGCGCGCGGAAGACCCCCTCCGCAACGGCAGCCTGCGCGGCGGCGGCGGCGACTGCGACCGGCCCGCCGGCCTCGATCAGCACGCGAAGGGCATCGGCCTGGCGCGGCGCGCGCCGGTCGAGCGCGGCGAGCTCGTCCTCCGGGATCTCCCTGGCGAGCCTGGCGGTATTCCGCCTCTTTTCGGTAACCCTCCCGTCCCTCACCGCCACCGGAAGGACGCTGCAAATCGCCGTCTCGATCGGGCAGCAGTAGTAATCCGCCATCCAGCGCGCCAGCTCGAGCAGGGCCGGGCGGATCATCGGCTTCGCGTCGAGAAGCTCGGCCACATCCCGCACCCCGCGGGCATCGGACTCCTCCAGAACCTCGATCACGGTCGCCGTGAGGAGCCGGGTGCGCACCGGCACCCGCACGCGCGACCCCGCCGCCACCATGCCTGCAAACGCCTCAGGGACACGATAATCCAGAAGCCGCCCAGCAGCCTGATCCGGAAGCACCCTCGCATACATCCTGCGGATTATCCCCTCGCACGCCGGATTTCACAAGCAGGCAAAGCGACCGCTGATCGCGCGCGTCAGCGTAAAGAATGGAGGGTGGTCGCCCCCGGCCGCCTGTTGTGAACAGCTCCTTATGGCCGGGCAGTGAGCCATTCTTTTCCGTGGACGAGGAACTGCCACCGCCCTCGGTAGGTGCCGAGCTCGCCGAAAAAGCTCAGCCGGGCATCACTTTTTGCCTGGTAGCGGACGAGCGGGCGCACGTCCTTGTCGTGGCTGAAGACGTCGTAGTCCCCGCCCAGCACCTGGACATGCACGTAGCCGCGCTCGTCAACCGTCGCCGGGGCCTCGACAAAAAAGACGCGCCCGTCGAAGGATCCGTCGCGCAGGTTCGTGCCCGGGGGAAGCTCGGAGGTTTTGACTGCGCAGTCGAAGAGATCCACGGCGGAGGTTTGCACGCGGACCGGGGTTCCAGGCCCGGACTCGGTGAGGCTTGGCTGGTTGAGCGGCATCCAGCGGTCGCGGGCACCGTCGCCAACCGTCCGAAACCGGGCCGAGATCGGAAAATGGTCGGAGAACCCGCTCGGAAACTTCGATCGCGACCACCGGATCGGACGGCCGAAAATGTCGGCATTGAGCCCGGGGATTTTCAGCACGGCGAAGCTGTTGTCCTCGTATTGGATGCCATTCTGATCGTAGAGCCCGCGGGCGAGGATGATGTGCATGAGCGTCCCCCATTCCTCTTTATAGATATCGCTGCCGCGATTGTTTGAGGGGAGCTCGAACCACAGGTTGTAGAGGTCCGCGCCCTTGCCGCGAAGGGCGAGCTCGTTGCCCTGTGCCCCCAGGGTGTCGTTGATTCCGGTCTGCTTCATCTCGCGGTATCGGCGCTTCTGGTTGTAATGGGAGTTCAGGTCGCCGGCCACGATCACATCGGCATGCGGATCGGCTTCGAGGATCCCGTCAAGGAGCTTGCGCTGGGTCCTGGCATTTTCCAGGCGGGCCGCCTCGGCCACGATGTCTCCGGCTCCGGATTTCCAGTGGTTGGCGAAGAGGGTCAGCGGGTGGCCGTCCACGTCGAGCACCACCTCCAGGATCGCCCGCGCATTCGGGGTAGGGTGGGTTCGGACCGAGGTGATCGGGAAGCGCGAGAAGATCACGTTTCGGATCGCCGCGCTGCGGCCGTCCCCGTAAGCCCCGGGCCTCTCGTCGGTCGTGGCGACATGGTATCCCTTCAGGCCGGCATCCGAGCACGCCTTGAGCAGCCAGGCCTCGGCGGGCAGCCCGGCCAGCGCCTCCGGCACGGCGGGGCCGGCCAGCAGGTCGGCAACCTTTTTGCCCTTCAAAGAATCCAGCCATGCGTCGTAATCCTTGACCGAGGATTCCGGCGTCTGGTCGAGCTCGATCTCGTTGAAGACGACGATGTCCGGGCCGCGCCCTTCGTCCACCCGCGCGAGCACCTTCGCGATGTTTTCAACCTTCACCGCCAGGTGCGCCGGGGTGTAGGTCGCCGGCTGGAAATCCTCATATGCGGCCACCCCGTCGGCATCGAAAAGGTTCTCGACGTTGTAGACCACAAGCGAAAATTCCCCGGCCAACGCCGGGACCGCAACGATCAGGCAGACGGCCAAAATCGATTTTAGCACATCGGCAGGATGCGGCAGGGAGCGCGCCGAGGAAAGCTTAAACGTGCACGTCCGCCGTCACCGGCACCGGACCGCTGGCGCGACGAATGCCGGGAGCGGAGCGACCAAGCATCGGGCGTGACGGCGGGTAGGTGTTCGGTGGAAGGCCTGGTTAGCCCATATCTCTTTCAAGCAAGTCGTTCTTCCGAAACTGCCTTTCTCCCCGCATGGCGTAAACGATGTAAACAGCCTCATTCTGTGCGCGATAGAAAATACGAACAGGTGGAATGACAAGTTGGCGATACTGTGTGCCTTTGAGCTCGGGGGGCACTGACCCACTCATTGAGTGACTTGCAAGTTGGTCGATTCGCTCAAATACTCGCTGAACAAACTTGCTCGCAGCTGTCGGCTTATCGAGAGAGATATAGTCCGCGATCTCGTCAAGATCTTGCAGGGCGGGTTCCGTCCAGATTATGCGAGCCATCGTGCCATCCTCTGCTTTGCCTCCCTGTGGGAAAGAACGCGTTTCTCCAGAATGGCTTTCTCACCGCGAGCGATACCCTCAAGGAGTGTCAATCTGCTTTGCATGCCCTCATACATCTGCACATCAATGAGATATGCAGCAGGAAGTCCATGCTGCGTGATCAGCACGGGCTCCTGGTCACTGGCAAGCCGAGAAATGACGTCGGTCGCTTTGCGCTTGAGAGTTGTCACAAGTTCGGTTCGCATACGGTGATACTAGAGTGGCACTCGCGATCACGCAAGTATTTTTTTGCTAGACGTCCAAAGTGACCGGATGGCGGGCGGAGTGACGTTGCGGTCCGGCTGAACGCGGTCCCGCCATTCGGTCGACTGTCATGCTCCCATTATCCTTGTGCCTCTGTGTCGATATCGAAGAGCCACTTGATTGCTCTCATGACAGCCTGTAAATCCGCATCTGATAATCGTCCGATCATGCGCTTGAGTTCGTGGTGCTGTATCGCCTGCAAGCCCTGCACATTCACATAACTCCTCTCATGCAGGAACTTTTGGCTTCCCAATGGAAACTTCATATTCGCTGTCGCGGGTCGATGTCGTGATAGGGGCACAAACAGAAAGAGCACGAGGCGCATCCCCATCCCGCCTAGAAACGACGAGCATAGGTCGCGTCTTGGCGGCCATTCCGAGGTCAACCAGATAAATCTGCCCTGGTTCAGTCGTCATACACGGAATCCAGCGCAGATTGTCGGATGTCTTTCGGAAGCAAGATGTCTGAGCTGTCTTCCTTCAGTCGCAGGTCGAAGGGTAGTCCCTTGTAGCGCCGGACTTGGTGCAGGAATATTCGAATTGCATCAGTTGTTGTGAGTCCAAGCTCATGCAGGATCAATTCGGAATCCCGCTTCAGGCGGGTGTCCACTCTGGCACGGACGTATGTTTCTTTAACTGGCATGTCCGAACGCAGTCTCAACGTGCCACATTACGCAAGAGATATTTTCTGCGAACGTTATTATTGAGCCGCGCGCGGCAATTTACCTGCAATTGCCGCGTGCGGTATATGTACTACATACTACAATTGCCGCACCGAAGTGCACAGCCTGCCGTTGGCGTTCCATGGGCGCATTTTGCGCACCAAGCACACCTGAGCAAGGATAATATGGTTTGCCGGAGAAAAGGGCTACGGCATGTCAAGCGGGCTGGGGCCACCTGCCCCAGGACGTTTCATGACATGGAGGTAAATCATTGTAGTGGAGACATCCGAGTGCCCCGGAAGATCCTGAACCGTCCGGATGTCGATGCCGCTTTCGAGGAGGTGGGTCGCAAAGGAATGTCTGCGCGTGCGGCAGGTAGCCGGTTGGACAGCCTGCTGAAATGGCCACGCAGGGAAGCTGGTGCGCCGGCCAAGAGCCTAAAAAAACTCCACGGACATCACGGAGATCGTCCCTCCAGTAACAAAGCCGAAGCAAGCTTCGGGGTATCAGACCCAAAGGAAATGAAATTCCGCCCTGCGGACAGCGACCTCGCGCTGGACAAAGCGGGCGGAAAATTCTAGCAGTATCGGGCATGAGCAGCCCGAACCTTGATGTCCGCGATGTCGCCCGGCTGGCGCGCATCGAGCTAAGCGATGACGAAGCCGCCACCTTCCAGATCCAGCTCGGCAACGTGCTCGAGCATGTCGAGCAGCTCGGCCGGCTGGATGTCTCGGGGGTCGAGCCGACCGCGCACGCGAACCCGGTCTTCAATGTTTTCCGCGAGGACGTCGCGAAGCCGGGTCTCGATCGCGCGGCCGTGCTGGCGAATGCCCCGCACGCAGCGAGCAACCTCGTCGTCGTAACCAAAGTGATCGAATAGCCATGAAAGAGATCTCCCACCTGACCATCTCCGAGCTCCAAAGCGGTTTCCGCAGCGGGGAGTTCACCCCTGCCGATGCCGTCCGGGCGCTCGAGGACCAGATCCGGACGACCGATCCCGGGATCGGGGCCTACCTCGCACGGGATTTTGAATCCGCTCTGGCGGCGGCAGAAAAATCCGACGTTTCCCTCCCGCTGGGCGGCGTGCCGATCGGCATCAAGGATGTGATCAATGTCCTCGGGGAGCAATGCACGTGCGGATCAAAGATCCTTGCCGGCTACAAGGCGCCCTACGATGCCACCGTCATATCGAAGCTCCGCAGCGCCGGGGCGATCCCGTTCGGGAGGCTGAACATGGACGAGTTTGCGATGGGGTCGTCCACCGAGAACTCCGCATACCAAATCACGCACAACCCATGGGATACGACGAGGATTCCCGGCGGCTCGAGCGGCGGGTCCGCAGCGGCGGTGTCCGCGAGGGAGGCGTTCGCAACCCTCGGCAGCGACACCGGCGGCTCGATCCGGCAGCCGGCCGCGCTCTGCGGCGTGGTCGGGCTCAAGCCGAGCTACGGGCGGGTCTCGCGCTACGGGCTCGTCGCGTTCGCCAGCTCGCTCGACCAGATCGGCCCGCTCGCCCGCAGCACGCGGGATTGCGCCGCAATTCTGAACGCGATCGCCGGCAAGGACCCCCGGGACTCGACATCCCTCGATCTCCCGCAGGAGGATTTCGCCGCCGGCCTCGGGCGCGGGCTCAAGGGCGTGCGCCTGGGAATTCCGAAAGAGTATTTTGTGGACGGCATGGACGTGCGGGTGCGCGCGAAGGTTGAGGAGGCGATCCGGCAATGCGAGCGCCTGGGAGCCGAGCTTGTCGAGGTCTCCCTTCCGCACACCGAATTCGCGATCGGAGTCTATTATATTATCGCGACGGCCGAGGCCTCGGCGAACCTGGCCCGCTTCGACGGAGTCCGCTACGGCCACCGCGCGAAGGCCCCCACCGACCTTCTCGACCACTACCGCCGGACGCGGGCGGAGGGGTTCGGCAGCGAGGTCAAGCGCCGGATCATCCTCGGCACCTACGTCCTCTCGAGCGGATACTACGACGCCTACTACCTCCGCGCGCAGAAGGTCCGCACGCTCATCCGCCGGGATTTCACCAGCGCCTTTGAGAAGGTGGATGCGCTCGTGTGCCCGACCTCCCCCGACCTCGCGTTCCAAATCGGCGAGCGCGTCAACGACCCGCTGCGCATGTATCTGGCGGACATCTTCACGATCGCCGCCAACCTCGCAGGCATCTGCGGGATCAGCGTCCCGTGCGGGCTTGTCGAGGAGGCCGGAAAGCAGCTTCCCGTCGGGATCCAGTTCCTCGGCAAACCGCTCGACGAGGCCCGCCTGCTCGGAATCGCGGATGCCTACGAGCAGGCCGGAGCCAGGGAAATCCTTGCGACAATCCCCGGGGCGGCTACCGCGACCAGCTCGGCTCGCTGACTTTCCCGAGGCCGGTGACAATCGGAAGCGGGCGGCCCTTGACCGTATCGAAGAGGATGAGCGAGGAGCCGGTGCTGAAGATCAGGTGCCTCGAGTTGGCTCCCCACGCCGGATCTTCCCCCTCGGCAACCACCCGCACCGCGCCGGAGGCAAGGTCCAGGACGGCAATCGAAAACCCGCCCTGCCGGACCGTAAACGCAATCTTTTTGCCATCGGGCGACCAGCAGGGCTCGGTGCAGTATCCGTGCCCGGTCTGGATCAGGCGTCCGCTGCCCCCACCCGCCCCGATGCGAAAGAGCTGCGGGCCTCCGCGCTCGTCGGAGGAATAGACAATTTCGCTGCCGTCGGGCGACCAGGAGGGCGAGGATTCCACCCCGCTTGTGCGCGTGAGGCGCCGGGCCCCCGATCCGTTTGCCCCGACGACGTAAAGCTCCGGGTTTCCGTCCTTGCTGCCCGTGCAGGCCAGCCGCCCGCCATCCGGGGAGAACGCGGCTCCCGAGTTCGTTCCGGGAAATTTGATGATCCGGCTGCGCGCACCGGAGGTGAGGTCGATCAGGTAGATGTCCGCATACCCGCTCTGGTAGCCGGTGTAGGCGAGCTTCGAGGCATCGGGCGAGAGTGCGGGCGAGACGCTGATCGCCCCGTCGCTGGTCAGCTGCTTGGCACGCGCGCCATCGTAATCGGCCGTGTAGATTTCCTTTTTTCCTGTGCGCGAGCCGGCGAACGCGATTTTTGTTGAGGCGATGCCTTTGTTGCCGGTGATCGTCTCGACGATGTCGTCCGAGAAATGGTGGGAGGCGGACCGGAGGTCTGCGGAGTAGGTCTTGCGAAGGACGACCCCCCCGGAGCTGTCGGTGACCGTCCCCTGGAGGCTCCCGCCGCCGGCGGTCGCGCCGATCGTGAAGCTCGCCCGCGCGGCGGGCGCCATCGCAAAGAGCCCTGAGATGTCGAGGTCGTTCTGGACAACCTTTCCGGCGGCCGCCCCGTCCGCGCCCGCAAACGGCTGCAGGAAGACGCTCGTCGCATCGCTCTTTTTCACGGTGATCGTCGTTTCCTCCGCGAGGGCAGCCAGGGGAACAAGTGCGCTGAGCGCGACAAGAACAGAAAAAATCCGGTGGATGTTCATGCCCAGTGCTTCGCAAACCTGCGGGCGTTTGACAAGCCAGGAAGTCCTTTTGGTCGAGGCGGGGTTACGGCGGGGCCTCGCTTCCGCAATCCTGCATCTCCAGCCCGAGGTACGGGTTGGCTGGAGTGCTTCCGGCCTGGACCCACCGGGCGCGCTGGGGGGCGCCGGGGAACGAGCTTCCGGTCATGGGGCATTCAAAAACCCGGACCGGCACGTCATACCCCTGCCGTTTGAGCTCGAGCGCAAGGTCTGCTGCGGCCGTGCTCCACTCGTAGAACCCGGCCCGGACCTGCGCGAGATCCGATGTTTTCGGGAGCGGCGGAAGCTTTCCCGCCTTGAGAAACGCATTCGAAAACGGGGCCGACTTCGCCTCGCTGAGCCCGTGAATCTCGATCTTGCCGGCGGCTGCGGGATCATCCGATGCGAGCGCAGCCGAGACCGCCGCCAGGGATTCCAGAAAGCGGGCGGCGTCCGCGGGCAGGGGCTTTCCTTTTCCCGGCACGAGCGCGGCGCCGAGGCGGAGCTGGGATTCGGCATCGAGCATGAGGTTGCCGCTGGCGACGACGATGTCCCCCTCCTTCAGGCCCGAGAGGATTTCGACCCGGTCTTCGCCCGAGCGTCCGGACCGCACGCTCTTCATCTCGTATTGCCCGGG
>JBAXXX010000079.1:0-17969 GCA_037127695.1 Verrucomicrobiia bacterium
CCACTGGGTTGTATTCATACTGTGCGACGGTTGCCCCGTCGAGCCCGATAGTGGCGACCTGGCTGCGGTCCGTGAATCCCGTGCTCACCACACTGCCGCCCGGGTAGGTGGTTGCCGTGCGGCGACCGTCGGCATCATATGTGTAGCTGATTGCGCGGGCGGGCTGGCCCGTGACGGCTGTCGTTTCGCCCGTGGCCTGGTTCGCTGCGTCGTAGGAGGTTGAGATCTGGCTGGTGCCGTTATTTTCACTGGTCATGCGACCGGCGGCATCGAATGTGCGGGCGATGCTTGGGGTCGAGTCGCTCCAGTTGGTCTGAACCTCGCGATTGCGGACGTTAAAAACCGACGTGCGGGTCTGACCGGCTCGCGTCGTGTAGGTCGTCGGGTTGCCAGCGGCGTCGTATCCGTATTGCTCGCGCGACCCGCCCGGGTAGGCCATGGATGTCGGGCGGTTGAGGAGATCGTAGGTCCACGAATACACGCTGCCCCGCGGGTCGGTCATGCTTGCCGGGTTGCCTGCCGGGTCATAGGCCATCATCGTCGTCTGCGCCTTCGGGTCGGTCATTTGGACAACCCGGTTCATGGCGTCGTAAACGCTTGTCGTCACTCCGCCATCCGGGCGTGTGGTGGTGAGGACGTTGCCTGCTTTGTCATACGACGCGCGGGAAATGTTCCCGAGGGGATCGGTCGTGGTGAGCTTGCGATCCCGGGTATCATACGTCGCCGAGGTCGTTTTTCCGAGGGCATCGGTTGCGGAGACAATGTTGTAAGCTTTGTCGTAGGCGAACGTGGTTGTCGATGCCGCTGAGGTGCCTGCGGCGTTCGTTGTCGAGAGGAGGTTCCACTCCTTGTCGTAAGCAAACGCGGCCTTGCGTCCTGACGGCGAGGTCACGGCGAGCGGCTTCTTCTCGTAGGAATCCGGCTGATACGCGGTCGAGACGGTGCGGGCGAGAGGATCCGTGACGCCTGTGACGCGGCGGAACACATCGTAGGTGTAGGACCACGTCTTCCCGAGCTCGTTGGTCTCGCTGGCGACATCGCCATATTTTGTGTAGGTGAACGTGCGCGTTGAGGCATCCGGGTTCGTGATCCCCGTCACGAGCCCTCGCTCGTTATAGACTATCGTTGTCGTTCGGCCGAGGGCATCGGTCGCCCTGGCCAGGCGGTCGGCTGAGTCGTAGCCATAGGTGGTGACGTTGCCGAGCGCATCGGATTTCTGAATCAAAAGCGAGCGGGCGTCGTAAGTGAACGACTCCGTGCCGCCGTTGCGCTGGCGGTGAGACACGACCTGCCCGTGGGCATTATAGGCGAAAGTCTCGTAGGAGGCGTCCGGGTAGTCGGTTCGGACGATCCGGTTCGATTCATCGCGGGTGCTGGTGGTCACGCGGCCGAGCGGGTCCGTGTAGGTGAGCAACAGGCCGAGGTCGTTGTAGGTCCAGGATTCGACCGAGGCGTCCGGGTTGGTCTTGGTGAGCGGCTGCCCCTGCGGCGTCCATATGAACGCGGTCACGCGGCCGAGGGGATCCTTCTTCGTGGCCATGTAGCCGAGGGCTCCGTAGGTGTAGTTCGTCGCGTTGTTGTTCTGATCGATCTCCTGGGTGATGGCGGCTCCGGTGGGAAGGCTGGTATTGTAGCACTGAATCTCGCTGCCTCCGTTGGCATAGGTGACCATGGGCATGTGCAGATTGCCGCCCTTGAGGTCAATCTTGAGAATGGGAGCTCCGGTTTCCAGGTTGATCTGGGAGTCGACAGCCCCGAGCACGGTCCCTGCGTAGGAGCTTTGATACACGGTCTTGTAGTGGCCCTGGCGAAGTTCGTAGCGCACGTCATCCCACTCGCTCACGAGCGGACGGCTGCCTGGAAACACCTGGATGTGCTTGTATTCCGAGCGCGTGCCGTCACCGAAGACGGCCGCCGTGAGCGCAGGGAAGACGTAGGGGAGGGTCGGATCGGCGACGGGAGTATATTCATAGGTCACCGCGCGGCCGTCGCTGGTTTCGACCTTTGAAATGGCGGTCACCGAGAGAGGTGCAGCATTCGCCCCTTCGATCTTCAATGCGGCGCAACCCCATGCGGCCGGCTTGTGGAGGGATTCTTTTCCTGGAGCGCTCAGCACGCGCACGCGCACGATTTTCTTTGCGGTGCCAAGGTCGAGGCCCACGTATCCGCCAGACTGCACGCCAGAAACAAAAGCCGTGTTCGGGTTGCCATCGAATGCGGCGCGTCCGGCAGCCGAGGAATCCGAACAAATGACGGTGCCGGTGACCGTAGCGCCGAGCGTTGCGTTTCCTCCTGGTCCGGGGATTGTTGGAAAGCCATCGTCGATGATGATCAAGTTGCCGCCCGAAGGAGTCGTTGTGGCGTTTGTTCCCAGCGCATGCATCAGGCCGTCATCTGCGTAAACTTGGATCTCGGCGATATTGCCAAACGACATGTCGGCTTGCTGGACCCGGATGTAGCGGAACGCCGCGGCATTCGTCACGGGGAGGTCCATCCACTCGCCGGGTGCAGGCGCTGCGGAGAGGGTGGCGAGAGTAGCAGGGTTGAGCTTATTCCCGGTGAGAACTTTGTAGGAAACCCGGAGGAACCGCCCTGCCGGCTCGGTGATTTTGGTGACCTGCCGGCTCGTGTTGTATTCCACCGCATAGGCATTGCCTGCCTCATCCTGGATCTGGTCCATCAAATAGTAGCAGCTTGTTCCCGAGGGAAATTTGCGGAAAAAGTAGCGCGTAGAGTCCTGCCGCAGGAGCACAAAGCCATCCGGCGTCGGCTGAAGCCGGTCCGCGAGGGTTCCCGTGACCAACCAAGAGCCTGGAGAAACTTCCGTGAACGTGAACTGCCCTCCATCCGGGTAAATGAGTGTAACCCGAGCGCGGCCGGCAGCATCGTTGGAAGTTGGCGCAAGCTCCCATTGGAAGCTGTGCCTCCAGTAGTGAGCTATGCCGAAGAGGCTCGCCCCTGCAACCGCACGAGAATTGCTGTGGCGGCTCCAGACCATCGGGATGTTTCCAACTGCCCCCCAGAGCTGCAAATCGTCCACCCGCCGGAACTCATTGCCGGTATAGGGAACCACCGGGTCGCCTTTCCCTCCTCCCGGGCCTGTCGTTTTGTTTTGGCCGCCGCCACCAGCTCCGCCGTCATTTTTGTTCCCGCAAGGAATGTGCTGGGCATGGGCTTGAAGAGAAGACCCCGCGAGGAAGGCGAGGAGCAAGGCAACGTGAGAGAGCTTCATAGTTTTGTGGGATCAAGGATTTGCGCTTTGCACGAGCGGCTCAGTGCCGCCCCAGAATTCGAGCCGTTTTTCGTCGAATCCTTTGCGCAGGGTGACGCGGTAGATCCCGCCCTCCTGCGTGCTTTTGAAAGGGAACCGGACTTGGCGATTGTCGTCCAAAGTGGCCTGCACAACGGTTTCGCCGCCAGCCAGGGAGCCGCCGTCCTCGGATTGGATCGTCACCAGATCGCCAGCGGCTCCCTCCGGGTAGGCGACCGCGACGGTCACGGTCTCCTGCAACCCCATGGGCACCCGGGGGAAGAGCCCCTGAGAATTGGGCGCAAACGAGTATTCCTTGCCAGCGACCACGACGGTTGCCTTGGCGGGCACGCCGCTGACATCGGCGCCCGGACTTGAGGTGGTGCCGCCAGAAGCGACTGCCGTCCCGCTGACCTTGGCAGGAGGCCCGGACGGGAGCGGCGTGTTGCTTGCCGGGTCCGGAGCATCGCCCGTGGCCGGTGAGGAAGCGCCTTCCCTCGGGACTGCCGCCGTGCGGTCGGTGGCGGAGGCTGCGGGAAGCACCACAGGGGGCACGGAGGCTGTTGCCGGAGTCGCGTTCGGGGAAGCAGGACCGGAAGCGGCAGTTGAGCTGGCCGCTGATGCGGAGGGACGGGATACGTGCTCGGCGAGAGGCGGCGTGGGATCGGGTTGGCGGAAAAACAGGAAGCCGCCTGCGAGGACCAGCGCGAAGAGCACGACAAGAGCAGCGAGGTTGCCGAGCACGCTCCTGCCGGCCTGGGATACTCGGCCAGCAGCCCTCATCGACCTCCCTTCATCAAGATGGAAGCAGAGGAATCGCGCCGCCAAGCGAGCGCCCCGAAGGAACGTTTCTGGCTCGAAATAGGCGCCCGGTGCCCGGTGCGCTCGCGCGAGGCGCTGCCTGATTCCGCAATGGTTGATTCCGTTCGCATACGAATTAGAGCGGGATCTTTTAGAGAGCCAGTATCCGGCAGGCAAGATAATCATCAAAAAAACGTAACTGCTCAGGGGGCATCCTGAAGCAGCCACCGTCCCCGCTCAGCCCACAGTCAAAATGAGAACTGCTACTCGACAATTGGACATGGTGGGCCATATTTTTGCATAAGATGAACATCGAGCTGAATCATTTGACCCGGGAAATCCTTGGCTCGTATGGCGAGGTTGGCGGGCTGAACAACACGGACGGGCATAACCTTCCGTCAAAGCGCGCTCTCGGGCACCTCTGCAGCCGGCTACTCCAGGTGTTGTTTCCAGGGTTTCATGATGATAAGCCAATCCATAAGAGCGAGCTGTCAAATCTTACGTCCGAGAGAATCAGCGAGCTGGCGGCAGGGTTGGAGGATCAGGTCGCGAAGAGCTTGCAGGTGGCCGATCCCTCCTGTCCGCAGGTTCGCGCCAGAGAGGTCCTGATGAGGTTTCTTCAGGCGCTTCCTGGTGTGCGGGAGGTTTTGCGCACGGATATCGAGGCGGCCTACGAGGGAGATCCCGCCGCACTGAGCAACGAGGAAATCATATTGTCCTATCCGTTTCTGGAGGCGATCGCCATTCAGAGGCTTGCACATAATCTTTACCTGGAGCAAGTTCCGCTCATTCCTCGCATGATGACCGAGTGGGCGCACGCGCGGACAGGGATTGACATTCATCCAGGAGCACAGATCGGGCCGTATTTTTTCATCGACCATGGAACCGGGGTGGTGATCGGGGAAACGTGCCAGATCGGAGCGCATGTGAAGCTATACCATGGGGTGACGCTTGGTGCCCGGAGCTTCGCAAAAGACGAGGACGGGCATATCGTGAAGGGTGGCAAGCGGCACCCGAATGTCGCCGATCGCGTGACAATCTATCCGAATGCCACGATCCTTGGAGGAGAAACGACGATCGGTGAGGGCTCGACAATCGGAGCCAACGTTTTTCTTATGCAGAGCGTCCCGGCTGGCTCGCTGGTGGTTTACGAGGAGAAACAGCTGAAGATTCTTGAGAAGAGCAGGCGTCCGGAGACCACTGATATCGAGCGCTTTATCTAGACATCAACGCGATGGGTCCGCCATGAAATACCAGCAAATCCTTCTCAACTTTGGCAGGGCGGTGATGCGGAGGGTTCTCACCTCGCCGGACGATCTCACCAAGCCGCGCCGCAAGTCCCGGCTGAGATCTGATCCTCTTCTCGAGGATTTTGCCAGCCAGCTCCTCGTTGCGGCGGGCTGCAGCGGGCTCCAAATCTCGGTCTTCTGGAACCCCTCGCTGCGCACGACCGCCGGCATGGCCTGCTGGCGGGATCGCCGGATCACCCTCAATCCGAGGCTTGTCGGGATATCAGCAGCGGAGGTTCAGCGGACGCTGCGCCACGAGCTCGCCCACCTGCTCTCCCAGCACCGCGCGGGACGCCGTCGGATCGAGGCTCACGGGAAGGAGTGGAAAAAGGCCTGCGCGGATCTCGGCATCCCGAACGAGGCGCGATGCCACGAGCTCCCGTTCAAGCGCCATAAAATTCCCAGAAAATATTTTTATGCCTGCCCGGGATGTTCGGCTGTGCTTGCGCGGGTGCGCCCGCTCCGGAGGCGGGTGGCGTGCGTGAAGTGCTGCCGGAAGTTTTACGGAGGCGCCTACCACGAGCGGTTCCGGTTCAAGCCGATCGAGCCGCCAGCCCAGGCCGCTGCCTAGGCAGGCTTTTACAACTGCGGGAGGGTCAGCCCGCCGTCCACAAGAATCACTTGTCCGGTGGAATAGGGGAAGTCGCCGCGAGAGAGCGATGCGCAGGCTTTGCCAATGTCTTCGGGACGCCCCCATCGCGCTTGAACCAGAAGCCCGTCCGCGATCAGCTTGTCGTATTTTTCCTGCACGCCAGCTGTCATGTCGGTCTTGATCACCCCCGGGCGCACCTCGTAAACCGTAATCCCGAATTCGCCCAGGCGCGCCGCCCAAAGTTGCGTCGCCATGCTGACACCTGCTTTCGAAATGCAATATTCCCCGCGATGAACCGACGCCACCGTGGCAGAAATCGAAGAGACATTGATGATGCAGCCCTCAAACCCTGAGGCCTCACGTTTCTGCTCGATCATCCAGTTGGCCACCGCCTGCGTGAGAAAATACGGGCCCTGAAGGTTGGTGCGGAGAATCCACTCGAAACTTTCCTCGGTCGCCTCGAGGATGTCCTTGCGCTCCCTCGGAGCCACGCCCGCGTTGTTGATGAGCACGTCCAGCCGGCCGAACCGCGCTCTCACGGCTGCCAGCATCCGTGCTCGCGCCTCGCGGTCCCCCACATCGCACTGGCAATAAACCACTTCCTCTCCCAACGGGCGGATAGATTCGCGAACTTCGCTTTCTGCGCGAAATCCGCAAACTGCAAGGCGGAAGCCCTCATGAGCGAGCGCCTGGGCGACCCCGAACCCGATGCCGCGGGTCCCCCCGGTGACAAGGGCAACCCGTTTGCCCGTTTGCGCCTGAACCGGCAGCGAAGAGCCTGCTTGCGAACTCATAACCCGCCCTTCTTGATTTGCTTGAGAATGGGAGCCTCGGGCGCGTGCTTGTAATAGTCGTCAAGCGGGTAGCAGCCGGATCTCAGCCCGTTGCGCGGAGCCGTGGTGCAGTCGCTGAAGGTCCTGCAGATGAATTTCATTTCCAGCGCTCCCTTTTCTGCGGCATCGGCAAGGATCCGGGGATAGGAAAGCACCGCACGTCCGATTCCCACGCTGTCGACATGGCCGTTGCGGAGGTAGTGCTGGGCGACATGCGGCAGATATTCCTGCAGATAGGAATAGGCCGTGCCGACGAGGATCAGGTTCGGGAACTGCGCCTTCAGTTGTTTGACAACGTTGATCTGGCGGGCGCAACCGACGAGCGGTTCCTCCGGCGGCTGGTAGCCATCCGACGGCGGATAGGCTGCGGGACGTCCGAAGTGCGGGTTGTAGTAAGGGCTGCCGCCCGAAAGATTGATAAGCTGCACCCCGAGGGATTCGCAGAGCGCGAGAAACTTTGCAGGCTCGGCAAGATCCATTTCGAGCGGGTTTTCCGGATTCATTCCGAACCCGTAGCGGTAAGGGAGGCATTGCGAGTAATCTTCCGGAATGCCAGGGCCGAGCTTGCCGGGCTGGCTGAGTTCCGGATCCGGCTTGTATGGAACGAAGTCGAATGCGCTCAGGCGCACGCCGAGGCCGATCTGCGGAACCGCGCTTTTGATGGCGGCAACAATGTCGCGCAGCATCCGGGTCCGGTTTTCAAACGAGCCGCCAAATTCTCCCGGGCGCGTATGGGCACCCAGAAATTCATGGAGGAGGTAGCCGTGGCAATGCTTGATATCGACAAAGTCCGCCCCGGTTTCATACGCGATTTTTGCCGCTTTTGCATAATCTTCGACGAGGCGCTTCATGGCATCATCCGAGAGGATTTGCGCATCGCTCGTGACGTGGAATTTTTTGTCGAGCAACGGATGCCGGTAGGCGACATGTGGCTCGATGACTTTCTTGTCGTTCGGCCGGCAGAACCGTCCGGAATGCGTCAGCTGGTAGCCGATGATCAGGTCGTCCGTGCTCCCGAAGTTTTCCTTGTGCGCCTTCATCAGGGTATCGCGCAGGGAAGCGACTCCGGCCTTGTTTTCCTCATTGAGAATGATCTGGTTCGGATTGGCCCGGCCTTCAGGTCGGACCGCCATCGCTTCCCCGCCCCAAATGAGCTTTGCGCCGCTCTCCCCGAAGCGCTGCCAGCGACGGAGCATCGGCTCGGTCACGCCGCCCGTCGTGGTGCCGTCCCAGCCTTCCATGGGGTGGACCGTCCAGCGGTTTCCGATGGTGCGTCCGTTCCATTTCAGAGGTTGGTTCAGCGGGGATTCCGGGCCGGCGACCACCTGGGCTTCCGCTTGGAGGTCGATGCCCAGGCCGGCGACGTAATCGCGGAATTGCTGGACGGTTTTGAGTGTTGGGATGCGGGTGATTTTCATCATTTTTTAAAGAATTGAAGGTAGGGTTTATTGTCGATTTCGCGCTGCACCAGCAGGGCGACTTCCTGGGCGTGGTAATCGCCCCACATGCTGGATTCGCCGCACGGAACTTTCCTTCCCGGCGGAATATAATCCCAGCCGTTGGGCTGGTGGTAAACGCTGTGAAGAATCAGCCCCTGGTGCGCGGAGTCGGCGCTCAGATAGGGCTCGTCGAATAACGTGTCCAGGACGGTAAGCCCCGCCTGCCAGTAGCGGGCCCCGTCCGCTTGCAAATAGCGGCCGAGGCGCAGCAGGCCTTGCGCCGCGATGGCCGCCGCCGAGCTGTCGATCGGCTCGCACTCGTTGTAGGGATCCGAGGCGCGGTCGAGATAGCTCCCGAGTTTGTGCAGCTCCGGCGCGCCGGTATCCCAATACGGGATGCCGTCGGTCGGGGTGTTCTCCAGGTAAAAATCGCACGTCGCTTTTGCAGCCTTGAGGAAAACCGGTTGTGCGGGGTGATCTCCGATGAACTCCAATTGCTCGGCGAACCCGACCATCGCCCATGCCAGGCCGCGGGTCCAGGTTGAGAACGGGGAGTATCCCTGCTGGGAATTCGGGCAGCGAAAATTGCCGTCATTCGTGTTAAAGATCGCCTCGTGCGCTGTCCGCCCCCTCACGTCATAGCGGTCGCGGCCATCGCCGTAGTAAACCGAATGCGTCGCGGTGGCGGTCGCGTGATGGACCAGCCGGTCGAGGAGGGAGATCCGCTCGTCGTTGTCTCCCATCATCTCACCGCCAAGCTGGTGCGCCACGGCCAGCGCGCGCATGGAACGGATCGTGTCCACGAAAAGCGAGTGCGGGCCGTTAAACGAATAGACATACCCGCCGTCCTTGGTTTTCGTAAAACGCCGAGCCTGGATTGCGCCCGAGCATTTCAGCGCCATCTCGTAAAAGTTGCGCTCCCATTCGTTCTCGGGGATACGCCCTTCGTTCATGAGGCGCCAGAGATTGCCGTAGGTGCTGACATTGTTGAACCCGTGATCATGGACCCCGAAATGCGTGATATGCGGGGCCATCCGCTTGAGCGTCGCTTCGCGCCCCGCTTCAAGGAATTGTTTCTCGCCCGTCGCGTCAAACTGCAGCAGCGCCCCTCCAAACTGAAACCCCTGGGTCCATTCCGTCCAGCCGCGCGCCGTGTATTTCCCGTTCACCGTGAAAACCGGGGAGCCCTTCGACGAGTCGTAGCCTCTCTGGAGGCTGGTGATCTTTTGGGCGGATTGGTCCCAAAATCGGGCAAGCTTTTTCCCCAGTCCTGCCGGAGTGAGCTGATGGTTGATCTTTAACATAAATCTAAAAACGTTTTCCTTTGCGCAGATGGGCGATGATGACCTGGCAAGCTTCGAGCGCCGCGTATGTGTGATCTAATATCGCATCGAACTGGATGCCCCCCCCAGCTTCGATGACATGCCTTTCATGCGGGAGGTTGATTTCAACCTTGCCCGAAAGCACCCAGCAGATTTCGTAATCGTCCCGATGGATCTCCGGCCTCGAGACCGTGGCACCGCCGGGAGCACTCCCGAAAAGCAACCGCGCATTGCCGTAGGCAATTTCTTTGAAGTGGAAAGCCCCGCTCTGGCGCGTGGTGCTTCGGGCAAGCTGCGCGGTCCGAGATTCGGCGAGGGAGATCAGCTCTGTTGTGTTGATGCCAAAAACGCGGCCGAGGCGGAACAGGGTGGAGAGCTCTGCGCTGGTCTGGTTGCGCTCCAGCTTGGAGATGACAGCGGCCGAAACCCCCGAGGATTTCGAGACCTGTTCGATGCTCAGCCCGTCGCGTTTGCGGAGGCCTCGGAGCACGGAAAAATCGAACATCGGGGATTGATCGGGCACGAAGTCCTTCTTCGGCAAAGAAGATGTTCTCGACGCATTCATTTCTGGCATAAATATAGCGTCACAGAAATGCTGTCAACTTTTTATTTTCTCATGAAGAAGGCGCGCTCGACCTGGGTGGTATCGAGGCGCTACAAGCCCTGTTGGAGACGCCCCCCCTGTAAAATAGCAGGTCCGATTGGCTTCGGGGGGCCAAGAATAGCCGTTTTTCGCCTGGAGTCCGCGAAGTGGAGCTGCGCAGCGGAACTCGGCCCGAAGTCACCCCTTCGTCCAATCCTCGACCCGCAGGCCCCATTTTTCATGCTTTTGACGATTTTGGCATGAATATCGCTAGGAATATTGAGGGTTGGGGGAATCGAATCACCAAACAGATGCTGAAAACATTTCCTTTGGCAGCGGGATTTCATTTAGGATGCCAACCGATGAGGTCGGTTTTCCCAAGCTGGTTTCGTGGGCTGCTCTTTGTTAGGTTTGACGGGCGGCTCTCCCTCGGGGTGCTAGGAGGCTTTGCCGCTCTGGCCGCCTGTCTTTTTCTTGCCGTTCCTGCTGCGGCTGCGACCCCCCGGGTTCAGCTGAGCCCGACCGTGTATGGCACGGAGCATGTCGTCTTCATCATAGACAGCACGATCCCTTGGTCGGATCCGACGGCCGCCTACAACGCCATCTACACGGGCAATGCAGGTAATCCCGCCAACCCGTGGCCCAATCTGGCCAACTACTTTGACATCGCCACCTCGCGGTTTCCAGGCACCTATTTTGCCATGATCTACATGGCGAACACCGGGCACGCTTCCGTGCCGAACTGGGTGACGCGCCAATACAAGGCCTCGGGGATTTCGACTGGCGGGACGACCAGCGACCCGCAGACGGTTCTAACCGTGGACTTTTGCCGCTACAACCAGAACGGCGGCGCCGTCACTGCCGGTTTTCTCGGGGTGCTCGACCACGAGATCGGGCATGCGTGGTCGGCCCGGGTCTTTCCCGGCTTGTCCGACGGCCACTGGTCGGAGCTGAGCACGATCGAGTGCCAGATGAGCCGGGTCACCGAAACCGACAATTACTTAACCAACCTGGTCATCTTTGGCGACCCGGTTCAAGGCTTTCGCTGGCAGCGGAAAGACTCTGTCCGCATCGGCGAGCATGAAACGCTTTCCGAGGCCGCCCTCTACCTCACCGGGCTGCGCGCGGAGTGGCCGACAACCTACCTGCTTGGCGGGAATGTCACTTACAATCCGGATTTCACGATGGGGAGCGGGTCGGTCAGCACCTTCGACCACCAGCTCATGGTCAACACCTACGGTTCCCGCACCCCCGATTACAAGACCTCGCCGAAGCGCTTTCGCGTTGGCTTCGTTTACATCGCCCGCGACCTCGCCGAGGTGGATGCGGTTTACGAGGCGGTCGAGACCTCCGCTGCTCACTTCAGCGAATCGGAGGGCTTCGGCACGGGCATGCTGAATACCGAAACCCCCTTCCTCTGCGATACCAAGTATCGAGGAAGCCTCAACGGGCGGTTTGCCGATCTTGACGGCAACCCCACCCCGACGCTGGCGCTCGCGGACGGCTATGTGACCAGCGCCGACGGGACCGCCGCCGTCAGCTATACGGCGGGGGTTTCCAGCGGCCCGGATCCAGAAGTCTCGGTCGTGCCGGCATCCACATGCGCGACCATTGACCCGATCGGCCATCAGGTGCAATTTTCCGGCCTGCCGGACGGGGTGCATTTTTTTACGCTGAAGGCCCAGGCTCCTTCCGGGAAAAAGACGTTTGCCCACCTGGTCGTCGAAGTCTCGCGCCCGGCAGGCAGCGTCACGATCACCTCGCCAGCTACGGGCCAGCATGTGACGGCCGGAGAAGCCGCCACCTTCAGCGTGAACGCCACCACCAGCGGGAACGGGACGCTCGCCTACCAATGGTTCCGCATCGCGAGCGCGACCAGCACCGCCAACGCTCTCAGCGACACGCCGGAAGGCGACATGCCGGAATACAGCGGCACCACCACGGCGACCCTCGTCGTGCAGGCCTCCACCGCCATGGACGGGGATCAGTTCTTTTGTCTGGTCAGCGACGGTGCCAGCGCCGCGACGAGCAACCACCGGCGCGATGTCATCCACCCGGATCCCGTGGGCCAGCCGGAGCTCACGACCCTGATGCTTGAAAACACCCCGGCGCTGCTCAAGGTCAACGAGGTCGCGCCCGTCATCATTGAGGAACCGGGCAACATCAGCCTGGCCTCAGGGACCAGCGGCATCTTTACCGTGTCGGCGGTCGGCCCCCCATACGAGTTTGGCTACGGCCATTACCAATGGCAGCGCCTGCCTGCCGGCTCGTTTGACTGGTCGGATCTGACCAATGGCGGAGCCTACACGGGGACCACGACGACAAGTCTGCGAGTCCAGGCCGCCGAGGCGATGAGCGGCGACCGGTTTCGATGCCGGGTCAGCAATACCATGGGCTCAACCCTGAGCGAAACTGTCACGCTGACTGTTGGCGCGCCGCCAGCCATCAGCGTGCAGCCGGCGACGGCCACGTTTGCGGTTGGATCCAACGCCACGCTCTCGGTCGTCGCCAGCGGCACTGGCCCACTGACTTATACCTGGTATAAGGTCGGCACGATTCCCCCCGTCGCCTCCTCCAGCTCCAACACCCTGACGATCTCCAACGTCCAGCCCGGTGATGCGGGCACCTACTCGGTCACGATCACCAATGACTACGGCAACACCGTGAGCAACGGGGCGAGCCTCATCGTCCGGACGGCCCCCTCGTTTTCCATGACCTTCGGCGACCGCTACATCGCTGCAGGGGGCTCCATGGCACTTAACGCCGGCCTCGCCAGCAGCAACTCCACTCCGGTTGCCTACCAGTGGACGTTTAATGGATCACCTATTTCCGGAGCCTCCGGCAACACGACCAATACCACTCTGACCTATACCGTGAGCGATTTTCAAACTGCCAAAGTTGGCACGTATGCTCTGGCGGTTTCCAACGCCGTCGGCAACGCCACCTGTAGCGGCGTCCTAAACCTGCGTATCCTGCTCTCCATCGACACCCAGCCGCAGTCGGTCACCGTGGCGACCGGAACCCCATTTTCCTTGTCGTTCAGCGCCACCGGTTCCGTGGGCTTGGTTTACAGCTGGTATCGATCTCAAGGTATTATCTCAGGGGCCAATGCGGCCACCTACCATGTCCCCTCGGCTTCGATTTCCGACACGGGCAGCTACTACGGCAAGGTTTACAGCGGCGCGACCTATGAGGCGTTTCAGACTTCCAACGTCACCGTCACGGTCCTCGACCCGCCCGCCGTGACGGCCCACCCGCAGCCTGCCTCCGCCGCCGTGGGCCAGAGCGCATCGTTCTCCGTCAACGCGGCCGGCAGCGCGCTGGCCTACCAATGGAGCAAGGGCGGCACGCCGATCTCCGGAGCCACAGGGGCCGCGCTCAGCCTCACCGGCATCCAGCTCTCCGACGCGGGCAGCTACTCGGTGACGGTCTCGAATGCCGTCGGAAACGCCACCAGCGATGCCGCCACGCTCACCGTCCTCAACACGCCCGGCATCACCACACAGCCGCAGTCTGCCAGCGGGATCGGCGGCCAGAGCGCGTCCTTCTCCGTCACCGCCACGGGCAGCGGCACGCTGTCGTACCAGTGGAGCAAGGATGGAGTGCCGATCTCCGGTGCGACCAGCTCAACCCTCGATCTCGCCAACCTCCTGCTCACAGATGCCGGCAGCTACACCGTGAGGGTTTCCAACGCCGCCGGCGGCATCACCAGCAATGCCGCGATCCTCACGGTGACCAAGCTCGACCAGACCATCACGTTTGCCCAGCCGGCAAACCGGCCGTTCGCCGCCACCCCGATCGCCCTTTCGGCGGCCTCGGGGTCCGGGCTTCCGGTGACCTTCTCCATTGTCTCCGGCGCGGCCTCGCTGTCCGGCTCGTCCCTCACCCCGACCGGAACCGGCATGATCACCGTCCGCGCAAGCCAGGCGGGAAACGCCACCTACAATGCCGCCTCGGTGGACCGGACCTTTACGGTCTGGCAGGCGCTGACCGGAGAAGGACAGGGAGCGTCGCCCCTCGTCCAGCTTGGGCCGGCGCTGTATGCCACCGAGCACGTCGTCTTCGTGATCGACCCCACCATCCCGTGGGCGAGCCCGAGCGCCGCCTACAATGCCATCTACACGCACCCGGATCCTAACAGTTTAACTAATACTAATATTGAAAGGTATTTTGATGCGATCACGACCCAGTTCCCCGGGAGCTATTTTGCGATGACCTACGTGGTCAACTCCGGGCACTCTCCGGTTCCTGACTGGATGGATGCCCAATTCAAGGCCACAGGGATCAACGTGTTCGGCACGCCCGGTGCTCCGCAGACCTACCTGACCGTGGACATGTGCCGATACAACCTGCCCGGCGGCTCGGTGGACAAGACGGTGCTCGGGGTTTTCGATCACGAGATCGGCCATGCGTGGGGGGCGCAGCTTTTTCCGCAGCTCGCGAGCGCGCACTGGTCGGCAAACTCCACGATCCAGAGCCAGCTGAAGCTCGTTTCCTCCGCGGATGACGGCTTCACCGACCGCTCGATCTACGGCGATCCGACCAGCGGCTTCCGCTGGCAGCCTATTGATCATGGTCGCGCTAACGAGTATAGCACGCTTGCCGATCAGGATCTCTATGCGATGGGCATGAGGGAAACCTGGCCGACGACCTACCTGCTGAACTCCCCGGCTTACAACCCAGACCAGACGATGGGCTACGGATCGGTCGAGACCTTTGATCATGCCAGGTTGCTCTCGACTTACGGCCCTCGCAACCCGGACTACAAAACCTCGCCCAAGCGATTTAAGGTCGGCTTTCTCTACATCGCACGCGACATCAATGAGGTGAACGCGGTTTCAGCCGGAATGGAGCTGTCGGCGGCGCAAATGTGTGAGGGCGATGAGATTGACGCGGTGAATTACCGGTTCCAAGTCCCCTTCGTCTGCGACACCAAGTTCCGGGGCAGCCTGGACGGACGCCTTGCCGACTTTGACGGCAATCCCACTCCGACGCTGGTCCTTTCGAGCGGCTACGTGACGAGCGCCGACGGCAGCGCGGCGGTTGATTACACGGCGGGGGCATCCGCCGGCACCGCGCCTGAGGTTTCCGTGGTGCCAGCCTCGAATTGCGCATCCGTGTCCGGTGGCCAAGTCCAATTCTCCGGGCTTCCCGACGGAGTGCATTTCTTTACCATCAAAGCCCAGACGCCTGCAGGGAAGAAGACGTTTGCGCACCTCGTGGTCGAGGTGGCGCGGCCGGCGGGCAGCGTGGCGATCACATCGTCCCCAACAAACCAGTATGTCGGGGCGCTAGGCAATGCGACGTTCAGCGTCGGTGCCAGCGGCTCAGGCTCTCTCACCTACCAATGGTTCCGGATCCCGGCTCGCACGAGCACTCCCAACGCGCTCGCCGATGCTCCGGGCGTTTACAGCGGGGCCGCGGCCGCCACCCTGACCGTGCAAACGGGGACGGCGATGGATGGCGACCAGTTCCTTTGCCTTGTCAACGATGGCTCGGGCTCTGCGACCAGCACGGCCGCCCTGCTCAAGGTCAACGAGGCTGCGCCCCAAATTACGGCCCAACCGTCGGACGTCGTCACGAGCGCCGGAGGGGCCGCCCACTTCAGCGTGAGCACCACTGGCCAGCCGGCGACATTTGGCAAGGAGCATTACCAATGGCAGGTCTTGCCTGCGGGCTCGGGTACCTGGGCGAACCTGACGAGCGGGGGGGCCTACACCAACGCGACCTCCGCGACGCTGACCATCCAATCCACCCTCGCGATGAATGGCGACCAGGTCCGGTGCGTGATCAGCAACACTGGCGGCAGCAGCACCAGCAATTCCGCCAGCCTGACCATCGGCGTAGGCCCGACGGTGACCGCGCAGCCGGTGTCCGTCACGGTGGCTCTCGGAGCCTCTGCCACGCTCTCGGTATCCGTGAGCGGCACAGCTCCTTTCACCTACCAATGGAAGCTTTACGCCAACGCGATCAGTGGAGCCAACTCCGCGACGTTCACGATTCCCTCTGCCCAACCGGGCGATGCGGGAGCCTACACCTGCTATATCACCAATGCTTACGGGGTGATGCAGACCAATGCCGCCAACATCGCGCTTCTGCCATTTGCCCCTTCCATAACTACCCAGCCGACAAGCCAGACGAATGTCATCTTCGGCAACAACGCAATCTTCAGCGTGGTCGCTTCCGGGACAGCCCCCCTCGCTTACCAGTGGAAACAGAGCACATTAGATCTCACCACGGGCAACGTCACCGTGACAAATGTTCCTGATAACAGGGGCGGAAAAACCGCCTCCTGCTCGATCTATGCGAATGGATACACCGTGGGGACTTACGCCTTTTACACCGTCGAGGTGAGCAACTCCGCAGGTTCCGTGACCAGCGCGCCGGTCACGCTCCTGCTCAATAATTCGCCGGCCATCACGACCCAACCCGCGAACGTGACAATAGCCGCAGGTGCCACGGCCAGCTTCAACGTCAGCGCCACCGGGGCAGCCCAGCTAAATTATTACTGGCAGAAAAACGGGGCATTCGTGATCAAGAAAACTTCGGGAGCCTTCAACATCGCCAGCGCGCAACCCTCCGATGCCGGCAACTATACGGTTACCGTGTTCAACCTCTACGGCTGGGAGACATCCAATGTTGTCACGCTCAGGTTCACCCAGGCGATCACGTTCCCCGGGCCGGCGAGCCAGCCGTTCACGTTTGCCCCAATCGCGCTCTCGGCCAACGCGACATCCGGCCTGCCGGTGAGCTTCTCCGTCCTTTCCGGCCCGGGCTCGCTGGCAGGATCTTCGCTTACGCTCACAGGAACCGGCAACATCACCGTGCGCGCCAGCCAGGCGGGGAATGCCACTTACGCAGCAGCCGCCAGCGTGGATCGGACGTTTGCCATCACGCCGAGCTTCGGCTCGTGGCGGCTTGGAAACTTTTCTGCAAGCGAGCTGTCCGACCAGGCTCGCAGCGGCCCTGCCGCCGTCAGCGGCCCGGACGGATGCCCGAATCTCCTCAAATATCTTTTCGGCCTGGGACCAAGCGCGGATGCGACTGCCTGGATGCCGGTATTGACCTCCGATAGCACCAATAGGATCTACACTTTTGTGAAATCGGCAGCGGCAACCGATGTGGTTTGCGTAGCAGAAACTTCCACCGACCTCTCGACCTGGACCACTGCCGGCATCACCCTGAATCTCCTTTCGTCGGCCGGCGGCATGGAAACATGGCAGGCGACGGTCCCCGAAGCTTCCTCCCCCAAGGTCTTCTTCCGCCTGAGAGCCTATGTCCCTTGAGCCAGCGAAGTGGGAACAGCCCCTTAGGACGCAGAAAAGCCGGGCCCTTGCGGACCCGGCTTTCCGGTTTTGAGTTTTTCTTTTAGGCTGCGGGACTTTAGTAGTCCATGCCGCCCATTCCGCCGCCGCCCTGAGGCATGGCGGGAGCTTTCTCCTTCTCGGGCATCTCGGTGATGATGCATTCCGTGGTGAGGAGGAGCCCGCTGATGGAAGCGGCATTCTGGAGCGCGCTGCGGGTGACCTTGGCGGGATCGACGACGCCGGCCTTGATAAGGTCTTCGTATTGGCCGGTCGCGACGTTGTAACCTTCGGCTCCCTTGCGCTTCTTGACTTCCTGCACGATGAGCGCGCCTTCCTGCCCGGCGTTGTCGGCCAGGGTGCGGAGCGGCTGCTCGATTGCGCGGCGCACGATCTGGAGCCCGATCTCCTCATCGCCGGTGAGCGTGAGGGAATCGAGAACCTTCTGGGCGCGGATGAGGGCGACGCCGCCGCCGGCGACGATGCCTTCTTCAACGGCCGCACGGGTCGCGTGGAGGGCGTCTTCGACGCGGGCTTTCTTTTCCTTCATCTCGGT
>JBAXXX010000080.1:0-17441 GCA_037127695.1 Verrucomicrobiia bacterium
CCGCAAACGTCACAAACGTGCCAAATCACTTTCCGGCGAGATCAGGACCTCTGAGCTTATCCATGACCGCGGGAGCCGGGTCGCATGGATTTATGCGCGCACCGGACCAGCTCCCTCCGGAGCGGAGCTCCTCCGCTGGCTCTATTCGAACGGGCGGGGAGGAGATCTCGGGAGCCTCTGCGACGACTGGGAAGTTTTTTTCCGGGATCTCGGCCAGTCGAGGAGCTTCCTTCCGATCCTGTGCGTCGTTCGGCCGCTGAACCCATCGGAGTCCTGGGTCTGCGCTTTCGGGGCCTTTTTGGATGCGCTCGCGCTATTGAACTCGACGGTCGCCGGAGCTGGTGAGAGCGCGAGAATCTGTTTCGGGCTGGGGGTGACGGCCGTGAAGAATACCCATGCAGCCATGCGCGGGACGCCGATCAGCCCGGCCCGAAGCCCGTCGCTCATGCACGTCCGCCGCGATGACTACGATGCCGCCTGCGAACTGCTTGCCAAAGCGGGAGTCGAGCTCCATGCCGACCGCGAAGCGGCTTGGAAAAACTTCATCGGCGCCCACATGCTTTACGAGCAGGAAATCGCATGGCTCGCTGCCGCGCTCGACGACCCGACGCCCTTCTGGCCGCACCCTGGCGGCCCAAGCAGCATGGAAGGAAGAGCGAGTCAGAGCTCGGCGCGCTGACATATTCTGAAAAGCAGATTCGCCGGGATCAGCGCGATCGAGCGGTCGGAGAAGTTCGGGTTGAGCCATAACTACGGGATGGTCTGGCCGCTCGGCAGCGTCGCTTGCTCGGTGATCGCGAGCTTCCTGTTCCGCCCCGCCCCGCAAAATAGCTCTCCCTACCGCGTCTGGCCGTTCCCCCGGATCTGGTATTTGTACGAGGTGAGCTCCTCGAGAGCCATCGGGCCCCGGGCGTGCAGCTTGTCGGTGCTGATCCCGATCTCCGCGCCGAATCCGAATTCCCCGCCGTCGGTGAACCGGGTGGACGCGTTCCAATAGACCGTCGCCGAGTCGACCTCGCGCAGAAAAACTTCTGCAGCCGACGGGTTTTCCGTCACGATGGCATCGCTGTGGTGGGAGCCGAACTTTTCGATATGGGCGACCGCATCGCCAAGGGAGTCCACCACGCGGACCGACAGGATGAGGCCGAGGTATTCGGTGCGCCAGGATTGTTCGTCTGCCTCGCGGAGCGGGTTGTAGCCGAGGTCCGCGAGCAGGCGGAACGCGCCCGGGTCGGCGCGCATCTCGACCGGGAACTTCTGGAATGCCGGGGCTGCGGCGGAAAAAAACCTTGGGGCGATGTCGCGATGGACGAGCAATGTCTCCATGGCATTGCAGACTCCCGGGCGCTGGCATTTCGCGTTGATTGCGATATCCCGGGCCATGTTGCAATCCGCATCCTTGTCCACATACACATGGCAGATCCCATCGTAATGTTTGATGACCGGCATCCGGGCGTTGGCGACGACGTTTTCGATTAGCGAGTGGCCGCCGCGCGGGATGATCACATCCAGGAAGCGGTCCATTCGGGCCATGATCTTCACCGCCTCGCGGTCGGTTGTGCGGATGAGCTGGACGGCGCCGTCGGGGAGTCCGGCGCGCGCGCCTCCCGCCTGCAACGCCTCCGCGATCGCGAGGTTCGAGGAGATCGCCTCCGATCCCCCGCGCAGAATGACGGAGTTTCCGGCCTTCAGGCAGAGGACCGCCGCGTCGCTCGTCACGTTTGGACGCGACTCGTAGATGATCCCGACCACCCCGATCGGAGTCCGGATCTTTGTGATGCGGATCCCGTTCGGACGGGTCCATTCGCGAAGGATCTCGCCGACCGGATCCTTCAGAGCAGAGACTTGGAGGATCCCCTCCGCCATCTCGGCAATCCGGCTATCCGTGAGCCGGAGCCGGTCCATTGCGGCATTCGGCAGCGCGTTCGCCTCCGCGCGGGAGAGGTCCTCCGCATTCGCCTGGAGGAGCGCCGGGGTGCGCGCGACGAGCTCGCCGGCCATCCCGCAGAGGATGTCCGACTTTTGCGTGCTGGCCAGGACCGCCAGCTTGCGCGAAGCGGCCCGCGCGCGCGCGCCGATCGCGTGGATTTCTTCCTCAAGTGTTGTTGGCATGCGGCGAGTATTGCAGAGGACGGGGAAAGGGTCAAACCGGGGACCGTTCCCGTGATTCGCGCGTCAGCGCAATGAATGGAGGGCGGTCGCCCCCGGCCGCCTTGCTGAGCAGACCGAGGGCGGCCTCCCTTGATCTACCGTTCGGCGCGCATGCCCTCAGGGGGAGGACGGCAGCCGGCGGTATCTTCGGATCGCGTAGCCCTCGCCGCTTTGGATCACTTCCCCCGCGTCAAATTCCGTTTCAAACTCCGGAAACCACGTGTCCCCGGCCGCCTGCCTGTCCACATGCGTCAGAAAGATCTCCCCGCACTGGGGGAGCAGCGCGGCATAGACCTCCGCTCCGCCGATCACAAAAACCTCGCGCCCGTCAGCAGGCGGAACAATCTCCGCAGGGCTTCGAAAAACCCGCGCGCCTTCAAAGGAAGCCATGCGCGAAACCACCCAGTTCTCGCGTCCGGGCAGCGGCCGCCCGAGAGATTCAAACGTCTTCCGTCCCATCACGACGACCTGGCCAAGAGTCGTCCGCTTGAAAAATTTCAGGTCTTCAGAAATGTGCCAGGGGATCTTCCCCCCGGCCCCGATGATCCGTTCAGGCGACATGGCTGCGATGGCGATCATAGGCGGTGCGGGACGGCTGGAACCTTCATCTGCCTTAGATGGAGATAGGGGCCTTGATAGCGGGGTGCGGGTGGTAGCCTTCGAGCGTGAAGTCCTCGAGGCGGAAGCCTTCGAGGCTTGAGACCTCGGGGTTGAGGAGCATGCGCGGGAGGGGGCGGCATTCGCGATCGAGCTGCTTGCGGGCCTGCTCGAAGTGGTTGGAGTAAATGTGGATGTCTCCGAACGTGTGGATGAAATCTCCCGGCTTCAAGCCGGTGACCTGGGCAACCATCATGGTCAGCAGCGCGTAGGAGGCGATGTTGAAGGGAACTCCCAGAAACAGATCCGCGCTGCGCTGGTAAAGCTGGCAGCTCAGCTCGCCGTCCTGCACGTAAAATTGGAAGAGCGCATGGCATGGGGCGAGCGCCATCAGCGGGATCTCTCCGGGGTTCCAGGCGGAGACGACGAGGCGGCGGCTGTCCGGGTTCGCGCGGATCTGCTCGACGACCTCCCGGATCTGGTCGAGCGACGAGCCGTCCGGCCTCCGCCAATCGCGCCATTGCGCGCCATAGATCCGGCCGAGGTCTCCAGCCTCGTCTGCCCATTCATCCCAGATGGAGACCCTATTTTCCCGGAGGTAGGAGACATTTGTGTCCCCCTTGAGGAACCAGAGCAGCTCGTGGATGATCGAGCGAAGGTGAAGCTTTTTTGTCGTGAGAAGAGGGAATGCCTCTCGCAAGTCAAACCGTTCCTGAGCGCCGAAAACTGAAATCGTCCCCGTGCCGGTGCGGTCGGACTTCGGGCGTCCCCTTTCCAGGACGAGGCGGAGCAGACGGTGATATTGTTCCATCGGTTAGCCTGGAGAAATCAAAGGGGAGGGGATCAGGCCGAGAGCCCCAGGTAGCGATGGATGCCGAGTGCGGCCTTGCGGGCGTCGCGCACGGCATGGACGACCAGCGAGGGGCCTCGGACCGAGTCGCCGCCAGCGAAAACCCCGGGCACGCTGGTCATCTGGTTGTCGTCGACGACCACCCCCCCCCATTCGTTTGTCTTGACCGCCGCCAGATCGCTCCCCGGAGGGAACGGCACGGGATCAAAGCCGTATGCGCCGATCACCCAGTCCGTCTCCACCACGTATTCGGAGTTGGGCACCGCCTGTGGCTTTCGCCGGCCGCTGGCATCGGGCGCGCCCAGCTCCATGCGCTCGCACCGCACGCGGGCCACCGCCCCATCCCCCTCGATCGCAGTGGGATTGGTGAGGAATCGGAACTCGGCCCCCTCTTCCAGCGCGTTGCCATATTCCTTGCGGCTTCCGGGCATGTTGGCCAAGTCGCGCCGATACAGGCAGAACGCGGCGCTGGCGCCGGCGCGCAATGCCGTGCGCAGGCAGTCCATCGCCGTGTCGCCGCCTCCCAGCACGGCCACCCGTTTGCCCGCGACGTCAATCGGCGGGATGTCGAGCACCGGAAAATCCACGTTTTTCTGGATGAGAAACGGCAGCGCCTGCACGACTCCGGAAAGGTGTTCGCCCGGGATGCCGAGCGGCTTGGCCTGCTGGGCTCCGAAGCCGAGGAAGACTGCGGCATGATCCTTGAGCAGCCCTCCCAGAGAAAGCTCCTTGCCCAAGGATACGCTCAGCCGGAACTCCACCCCGCGATGCTTCAGGATCTCAATGCGGCGCGCCACGATCGAATTCTCCAGCTTGAATGCGGGAATCCCGTTGACCAGCAGGCCGCCAGGCAAGTTCTGAGCCTCGAACACGGTCACCGCATATCCCAGCCCTGCCAAGTGATCCGCAGCGGATAGGCCGCCCGGCCCGGAGCCAATCACCGCGACCCGAAAGCCGTTGGGGGGGGCTTTCTCCACATCCGTCCCAAGCACCTGAAACGCATGCTCATTGATGAACCGCTCAATCGCGCCGATCGTCACCGGCTCGGCCTTGCCGTTGAGGATGCACGACCCTTCGCACAGGCGCTCTTGCGGGCATACCCGCGAACAGATTTCCGGCATGTTGCTTGTCGAGCGCGACAGCATCGCCGCATCAAGGAAACGACCTTCCGCAGTGGCCGCCAACCATTCGGGGATCCGGTTGTGCAACGGGCAGCCGACGACGCAGGCAGGCTCAGGACATTGGATGCACCTGCTCGCCTGCTCGCTCGCTGTCTTCTCCTCATAGATCGAGTAAATCTCGCGGAAATCCGCGACGCGATCAGCCGCTGACCGCTTCGGAGGATCCGCCCGGTCAATGTTCGTCCACGTGTGGTTGGACTGCCAGCAATTCCCGTCGTCCTTTTCCATGTCGCGCACCCGCTCTAGCCAAATTCTGTTTGCTGATTGTTTAGCTGATCATCAAAATACTGGCAATCACCAAATCATCGCCAAACTCACGACAGGAGCGGGAAAATTGTCCGGACATGTCAGAAGCATCTCTCGATGGCGGCGGCGAGATCGCACGATTTGGCAGGCTTGGAGACGTAGTCGTTCATCCCGGCTTCGAGGCAGATATCGCGATCTCCCTTCATCGCATAAGCGGTTAGCGCGACGATCGGAACGTGCGGGTTCTGGACCCCCGAGCCCGGCGAGCGGATGATCCTGGTGGCCTCGAAGCCATCCAGAACCCGCATCTGGCAGTCCATAAAGACCAGGTCGTATGGCAGGCGGCGGAGCGCCTCGATGGCCGTGGCCCCGTTGCTGGCGGAGTCGGCGACATGGCCGAGCTTCTCAAGCATTTTGACGGCGATGAGGCAGTTTGTCGCGTTGTCTTCGACGACGAGGATGCGGAGATTCCTAGTGGCGGGGCGGTTCTCTCCCGGGAGTGGCGCCGCCGGGGAGATCGGTTTGACAGCTCCGGCCGGAGGCTTTTGGAAAATGGCAGTGAACGTGAATGTGGAGCCCTTTCCCGCTTCGCTTTCCACTCCGATTTCTCCCTGAAAGAGGTGGATGATCTGCCGGCAAATCGCCAGCCCGAGGCCGGTGCCGCCGAATTCCCGCGTCGTAGACTGGCCGCCCTGATTGAATTTTGAAAAAATCGAATCCTGGACGTTCTGCGGGATTCCGACGCCTGAATCAGTGACTTTGAAGCGCAGGGTTGCTGAAGTTTCCGTCTCGGCGAGGAGCCCGACATCAATCGTGACCTCCCCGCTCCCGGTGAACTTGATCGCGTTGTCGACCAGGTTGAACAAAACCTGGCGGAGCCGGCCCGGGTCACCGCGCAGGAAGCTCGGCACATCGTCCGCAACCAGGCAGGCGACCGTGAGGCCTTTTGCCTGAGCCCTCCTGGCCAGGATTTTCACCGACTCCTCAACGGGAGTCCGGATGTCGAAGTCAATGTTTTCGAGGGTGAGCTGCCCCGCCTCGACCTTCGAGAAATCGAGGATGTCGTTGATGAGTGCCAGGAGGGAATCCACGCACGAGCGGATCGCCTCGGTATACTCATGTTGCTCCGGGGTCTGCTCGGTATCGAGGAGGAGATCCGCCATCCCGGCGATGCCATTCATCGGCGTGCGGATCTCGTGGCTCATATTCGCAAGGAACTCGCTCTTGGCGTGGCTGGCCGCCTCGGCCTGAGCCATGGAATCGCGCAGCCTGGACTCCAGGGTTGCATGCTCGGTGATGTCGTTGGCCACCGAGATCAGCACGTCTTGACCGAAATATTTGCCCCGGACGGTCCACACGTCTTTCGGGAAAATCGTCCCGTCCTTCCTCCTCCCCCAAAACTCAAATTGCTGCGGCTGCCCGAGGAATGCGAGATCCACAATTTCTGCGACCCGTGCCAAATTGTTTTTTCCTGGGGCCGACAGGAACTCGGGGGTTTTCCCGAGGAATTCCTCCCGTTCATATCCATACATCTCAATGGCTCCCTGGTTGACATTGAGGAATGTCGAGTCCGGCTTTTGGATGTAGATGGCCTGCTTGACGGTGTTAAAAAGGTCGAAGTAGTTGCTTTCCCGTTCCAGCAGGGCCGCCCCCATCTGCTGGTGGGCTTGGAGCAGGTTCCACTCGCGCAGCGCGCGCTCGACGGCGCGCGGCATGTTGGCGAAGACCTCGGGCGACTTGACGAGGTAGTCGAGCGCCCCGGCTTTCATCGCCGTCACAGCCACCGCCTCGCTGCCGCAGCTGGTCATGACCAAAACCGGGAACGGGTTGTTCTCCGAGAGCAGGGTCAGCGCCTCATGCGCGTTGCCGTCCGGCAGGTTGAGGTCCATGAGGACGATATCCGGCGTGCTGGCAGACGCCCGCTCAAAGTATTCCTGCAGGCTCGACACCCACTGGATATCGACCGGAGGGATCGCGTGCTCGAAGGCCCGCTGGATCGCCTCGGCATGCGCCGGCTCGTCTTCGAGAAGGAGAAGGTTGATTCTTTTCATAAGGGGTGATCTTTGTTGATAGAAATAGCTATCTGAGCTGGGAATTTGCCAGCGTGAATCGGAACGTTGTGCCCTTGCCCAAACCGTCGGATATCACCAGGATTTCCCCGCCATGTTCCTCGACGATCCGCTTCGTGAGCGCCAGACCGATCCCGGAGCCGTGCGTGCCGGGGTCGAGCTTTTCAAACAGGCCGAAGAGTTTGCTCTGCTGGCTTGGTTCTATCCCCTTGCCGTTGTCGCGGACGAAAAGGACGATCTCCGAACCTTCCAGCTCCATCCCGATCTCCACCCGGGGCGCAGGCTGGTCGCCTAGAAACTTCACGGCGTTATCCACCAAGTTCTGGAAAGCCTGCACCAGGCGAGGGCGACTTCCTGTGAGCCAAACGGGCTCCTGCGTGACCTTCACCTCGACCCGGCGCGAGGCAATTTGCCCGGCCACAAGATCCAGCGCCTCCTGCACGATCTCCTGGAGCGGCACGGCCTCGGAGGAATTCTTTTTGTGACCGATCCGGGCGAGCTCCAGCAGCTCGTGCAGCATTTTTCCCATTTTGTCCGCCGCGCGGTGGATGTGGTTCAAGTCCTTCGCTGCTGCTTCCGCATCCATAGCTCGGATGTCTTTTTCCAGGTAGCCGAGGAATGTCTGGATCGTCACCAGCGGACTTTTCAGGTCGTGCGAGACGGCGTAGGTGAACCGCTCCATCTCGGCGCACTTTTCCTGCAAGGCCTCCTCCGCCCGCTTGCGATCGGTGATGTCTCTCGCCGCCGCAAACACGCCCAGGACATTCCCCGCCGTATCCCGGTAAACCGAAGCGTTGTATAGCACGGGAGTGGTGGTGCCTGAGGTGTGCTGGATCACCAGAGGATAATCGATGGCCTTGCCATCAGAAAACGCCTTCATGAGGCCGGCGCGAGCCATTTTCGGCTCGGTGAAATAATCGACGAAATCGCTGCCGATCAGCCGCTTTCGGTCCAGGCCGGTGATTTTCTCCGTGGCCGTGTTGACGTCGGTAATTTTCCCTTCTGCGCTGATGGTGACAAGAGGGTCGAGGCTGACCTCGATGAGGTTGCGCGAATAAACGGATGCCGCCCGCACCGCCTCCTCCGCACGCTTGCGCTCGGTGAGGTCGCTGATTGCGATCCGGCACAAGGGGGTCTCCCCATCGGCGAGCGTCGCGGAGGCCTCCATCCGCGCCCACAGGCTCGTGCCATCGGATTTCACCATCCGCAGTTCGCAGTCCTGCGGCTGTCCGGTCTCCAGGAGCCGCTTCTGCATCAGGTAATAGGTATCGCTATCTTCCGTGTGGATGAATCGGGTCATTTGCCCTCTGGCTAGCTGGCTCCTCGGCAGGCCCAACAGGGCGGATGCGGCGAGGTTGGCCTCCAGAACCTGCCCCGCTTCGCCGAGGATGAGATACCCGACCGGGGCGAGGTCATAGAGATCGAAGTAGCGCGCCCGCGAAGCCTCCAAATCGGCGTGCGCGTGAAGGAGCTCCTCGTTCTGCATCTCCAGCTCGATCTGGTGCACCCGCAGCTCATGAATCGTCTGCCCCTGCCCGCTGGGCCCAGCCTGCGCGCATTGCTCCGGCGATCCGGACGCCTTTCCTGAGGGGAGCTTTGCAAGGGCTGCCTCTGCCACCCGACGCATTTCAGCCGCTTGTTCGGTTGGTGTCGCCTTGCTGGTCATGTGGTCGTGGAAACCCTTCTCTTCTCTCCTCATCGCACGATATCCCCGAGGGACGATTTTTGCAATGGCAGTTTCTTCGGCTATGGCAGATTTGCTAATTTTCCCAACTCTGGCGGATTTTGCATGCCATCTGGCAGATTTTCCTCTTAAGCTGGATTGCTCTCATGGAAGAACACATTCTCACAGTCGGGCTGCCCTCGGGCAGCCTGATGGAACCGACCATTTCCCTTTTTGCCAAAGCCGGCTTTTCCATCAGCGGATCGAGCCGCTCCTACCGCCCCTCGGTGGACGATCCGGAAATGCGGATCCGCATCTTGCGCGCGCAAGAAATCAGCCGATATGTCGAGCACGGCTACCTGGACTGCGGGATCACCGGGCACGACTGGGTCGAAGAAAACGAATCTGACGTGCATGAGGTCGCCGGCCTCGCCTACAGTAAAGTGAGCTCCAGCCCGACCCGCTGGGTTCTCGTCGTGCCGGAAGATTCTCCGATCCGAACCATCCACGACCTCGAAGGCAAACGCATCGCCACCGAGGCGATGGGGATCACGAAAAGGTTCTTCGAGCGCGCCGGAGTCAAGGCCGAGATCGAATTTTCCTGGGGAGCGACAGAGGTCAAAGTCCCCGACCTTGTGGACGCGATCGTGGATATCACGGAGACAGGCTCCTCCCTCCGCGCCAACAAGCTCCGCATCGTGGACACCCTCATGGAGTCCTACCCGGCACTCTTCGCAGCACACGGCGCCTGGAAGGATCCCTGGAAGCGAGAAAAGATCGAAAAGCTCTCGCTCCTCCTCAAAGGCGCGCTTGCCGCCCGCGACCTTGTCGGGCTGAAAATGAACCTTTCGGAAAAAAGTCTGAAGAATTTGCTTGAGGCACTGCCCGCATTGAGGAATCCTACAGTTTCGCCTTTGGCTCAACCCGGATGGGTCGCCATCGACACGGTGATCGAAGAGAAAGTCGTCCGCGAAATCATTCCGCAGCTGAAAATGCTCGGAGCCGAGGGGATCATCGAGTATCCGCTCAACAAAGTAGTTTACTAGCAATCTCATGGGTTCCTTAAAGAAGACAAGAAAAGCAAAGATCGCGAAGCACAAGCGCCGCAAGCGGATGAAAGAAAATCGCCACAAGAAGCGCTTGCGCTACAAGTCGTAGGGCTGCGCCGCCGCCAATGCCGCATGGCGGCGGGGAGATTTATCGCGATTGCGGCGGGGATAGTTTCGGTGTAATTTATTGCGCTCCATTCCGTTGTTGCATTTTTTAATGCTTTGGTCGGGCCTCGGAGGAAAATAAATTCAGGCTGTTGGCACGATGTCTGCTTGATTGGGGAGCCAACCAGCCGAAACCGGCGGGTGCAACTCGGGATTTTCGCCGAAACCGGCGGGACTCCCTCAAACCAAAACAAAACAAAAAACATGAAAATCGTAGCAAAAACCATCCAGTTAGTAAGCCTTGCGGTTGTCCTTGCGGGCGGTCAGCTCCACGCCGGAGAGGCCAAGACATTCAAGGACAAGGTCATCGTCGAAGCTCCTGCGAAGTGGTATGGGGTCGCCCTCAGCACCGGCTGGGACAGCCTTTATATGTTCCGCGGCGTAAACGTGCTCTCGCATGGGGTCTACGGTGACACGAACAACTATGGATCCGGCATCCAGTGGACGAATGTGGATCTCACTTGGAACATCACGGACCACGACTCGATCACGGTCGGCGGCTGGCTGGCCTTCGGCACGCAGAACACGTCCTACAAGGAGTTCGATTTCAACTCGAGCTACACGCACACGATCGGAAAACTTGCCCTGAGCGCCGGGTATAGCTTCTACTACGTGTTCCCGCCAGGCTTTCAGCTCTACTCGCATGAGCTCAACGTGAAGGCGGCTTACGCCTTCGATCTCGGGTTCATGTCGGTGACGCCGTCGCTCGGCTACTACTTCAATATCGGCCCGGATATTGCCAGCGGAAACGGCACGGCAAAGGCGGCATCGAGCTACATGCTCCTGCGAGTGGACAGCAACGTGCCGGTTTACAAGGACATCGTCGCTGTGGCCCCGTGGATCGCTTACGGCACGAACTTCCAATACAACCCGCGGCTCACGTCCGACGGCACGTATGACTTCTACAACGGTGCAAACACCCTCGAGCTCGGGTTCGGAGTGCCGGTCAAGATCAATGACCTGATCAGCGTTTATGGGTATGTGGCCTACAGCTACGCATTCTCCAATCTCTGGGGCACCACGGAGCCCAGCACGGTGTGGGGCGGAGCAAAAGTCACGGTCTCCTTCTAGCCCGGATCAGCCGCCAGGGGGCGCGGTTCAGATTGACCAACCCCTTTGGCTGCTAGTTTTGAATGGCACGAAGTTAAGCCACCGTAGAAGCGGCGTCCCGCCGTTTTCCCCAGGGAAAACCAAGCGGCAAGATGCCGCTTCTACATCCCCAAACCTCCTTAGCTTCCTGGCATTCGCTGCATAGTTTTCTTTCCGGGCGGCCCCGGTTGCGGTTAAGTGTCTGATCTGACATGACAGATCGCCTGGTTTATCTTTTGGCTTCCTGCGCGGTTGGCGTCATCCGCCAGCTGCCGCTGCCGGTCTGCTTCGTCCTTGGGCAGGCGGTGGGGGCAATGCTCTGGGCGGTCCTGCCCGGCTACAGGCGGCTCGCGAGGGCAAACCTCTCGAAGGCCTTTGGGGGTGGGGGAGCGGAGATCCGGGCGCTGACATTCCGGCACTTCACCACGCTCGGAGCGAACGCGGTCTGCGCCTTTAAGCTCCCGGCGGTCCCTCAGGAGGTGGTTGCGAAGATCGCGAGGATCGATGGCCTGGACAGGATCCGGACGAACCTCGCGAACGGGCGTCCTGTCGTCCTGGCGATCAACCATATCGGGAACTGGGAGCTCTATGCCCAGCTCGTCTTCCAGATCCCCGGGGCGAGGTTTGGAACGGTTTACCAATCCCTGCGAAACCGGCTTGTGGACGACCTGGTGAACCGTGACCGGCGGAGGCTGGGGGTCCAGACGTTTGATCGGAAGAAAGGGTTTTCCTCCGCGATTGCGCTCCTTCGCGAGCCCGGGATTGTCGGCGTGCTGGTGGATCAAAATGCGGGCGACTCCGGGATTTGGACGCCGTTTTTCAACCGGCTGTCCTCGACGTCCCCGCTGGCTGCGACGCTGGCGATCCGGACGGGTGCGGCGGTGATCCCGGTGGCGATCTACACCAACGGGTTTGCGAGGTGGCGGGTCGTTCTCAGCGAGGAGATCTCCTGGGTGGCCGACCGGCCGGAAATGCTCACCGCCGACATCAATGCCGCCCTCGAGCGCCAGATCCGCGCTTCGCCGCAGGATTGGTTCTGGGTCCACAACCGGTGGAAAATGCCGTGGCCGAATTTCCTCACCACCTCGGCGAAGCGGGGCACATTCCTCCCGCCTGGCGCCGCTGCGCTCCAGCCGTTCCGGATCGTCCTGCGCTCGCCGAACTGGCTCGGAGATGCCGTGATGTGCCTGCAGGCCGCGCGCGCATTCCGGGCCGGACGCCCGGACGCCCGGGTCTCGGTCCTTGCGCCCGCCAAGCTTGCCGGGCTCTGGCGGCGGGTTCCAGAGGTCGATGAGGTCATCGAGTTTCCCCGGGGGGAATCCCTCCTTTCCATCGCCAAAAACCTTCGCGGGAGGTTTGACGTGGCGGTTCTTTTTCCCAACTCCCTCCGGTCGGCGCTTGAGGTCTGGCTGGCGGGGATCCCGCGGCGGGCGGGGTTCGCCGGCCACCATCGCCGTGCGCTGCTCAACCAGATCATTCCCCCGCCAAAAAAAAAGCTGCGGCACCCCGAGCACCATGCCGACAGGTATTGGCGGATTGCAGCCCGGTGCGGTGCCGTGCCTCCGCCTCCGATGCCATCCCTGTGGAAGCCCTCGGCCGGCGAGGCCGTCATCGGCCTCTGCCCGGGCGCGGAATTTGGTCCGGCCAAGCGCTGGCCTGCGAAACGTTTCCGCGAGGTCATCGAGAGCCTCAGCGCGCGGGCGCGATGCCGATGGGTGATCGTGGGGACCGCCGACGATGCCCCGATCGCCCGGGCGATCTCCGAAGGGTTCGGAAACGTTTCCGACCTCACGGGAAAAACCTCGCTGGAGGGGCTGATGGATGCGCTCTGCGGGCTCACCGCCCTGCTGTCGAACGATACCGGGACGATGCACCTCGCCGATTTTCTCGGGGTTCCGCTGGTCGCGATCTTCGGGTCCACCGAGCCCTCGCTCACCGGACCGCGCGGCCCGGCCAGCACGGTGATCCGCCGCCAGGTCGAGTGCAGCCCGTGCTTCCGGCGCGATTGCCCGACCGACTTCCGCTGCATGAATGAGATCGCGACCGGGGACGTCGTCTCCGCACTGCTACAGAAAATCTCCCCGCATGCTTGAAGATACCTCCGCAGATATTTTGGGGAAAGCGTGTGCCGGGCTCGGGATTTCTCCTGGCCGTTTTCCGAATGCGTTCCTTGAGGTGCCCGAGGAGTCCGCGCTCCGGTCGGCGGCTGCGGAGCTCGGGCTCGGGGGGGACGCGCTCTGCGCCATCGCCCGCGGCGAGTATCGCCCGAAGCCTGGCGCGCTGCCGTATGGCTTCGTGATGTTCACGACGTCCTTTGGCGAGATGACGGTGAATTCCTTCGCGATCTGGGACGATGCGAGCGGGCTGGCGGCCGCGTTCGATACCGGATCCGACTGCGATGGCATCCTCGATCTCGTCGCGAACCGCGGCCTCCGGCTGGAGGCGGTCTTCATCACCCACGCCCATGGAGATCACATTTATGACCTCGACCGGCTGTTGGAAAAAACCGGGGCGAAGGCGTGGTCGGCCGAGCCGGTGGCCGGAGCGGAGGAATTTGTCCCTGGGAGGACCTTTGCGGTCGGCTGCCTGAAAATTTCCACGCGGCTGACGTGCGGGCACTCGCCTCGCGGGGCAACCTACCTGGTGGGCGGGCTCGAGCGCGGGATTGCGATCACTGGCGACGCGCTTTTTGCCGGCTCGATGGGCGGCGCGAAATCCTCCTATGCGGACGCCCTCCGCACGACCCGCGATGAGGTCCTCTCCCTGCCTCCAGAGACCCTTGTCTGCCCCGGACACGGCCCGCTGACCACCGTCGGACAGGAGGTCCTGCACAACCCGTTTTTTTCCGCGAGGAGGCCAGCCGCCCGATGAGCGCGCTTCAGAGGTGGGCTGAGCTGCGCTTCGCGCTCGTCGCCTGGGCCGCTGCGCTCCTGCTTTTCTGGCGTTCGCTCGCGTGGCTGACCGCTGCCGCATTCGTCCGCGAGCAGATCGCGGCCGCCGCCATCGTCCTGGTTTTCGGCCTCGTTTTCCTCATCCGCGATCGCCCCGGCGGCAACCCTCTCATCCTCCGGTTCGGATCCCGCGCCAGGATCTTCTATCTCGGCGCCTGCCTTTGCGCCGGGGCGGCCGGGCTTTTCCACCAGCCGATCTTTATGCTGTGCGGCCTCGGATTTCTCTCGGGCACCGTCCTGCTTTTTGTTTTTGGAGAAACGATTTTCCGTCCGGCCCTCGGCTTCGGGCTCGCCTTTGCAATCTTCACTTTTCTCTCCGTCCTGTTCCCGCTTGCCGATTGGCCGCTGAGGATCCTTGCGGGAAAAGTAGCCGCCTGGTTTCTCGGCGTTTTCGGGCATTCTGTGCAGCTGGGTTTTTCCGGCTCGCCCGCCCGGCTGGTGCTTGTGGCCGACGGGCATCCGTTCGAAGTCGCGTCCGAGTGCAACGGCTTTGGAATTATCAGCAGCTGCCTGCTGCTTGCGCTGCTGCTGGTTTTCAGCCGCCGCCTGCGGTTGGCCGACAAGCTGGCGATGCTTGCGCTGGCACCTATGCTCGGGCTTTTTTCCAACGCGCTGCGGATCCTTCTCATCGTCCTCCTCGCCCCGGCGGCCGGGAAGCACTACTATGTGATGCACGAGGCCGTCGGCATCGCGCTCTTCTTTGGAACCCTCGCATTTCTCTGGTGGCTGGTCGCCGGGCTGCCCGAGCGGGCGCGCATCGCCGCGACATAATAGTCCTCACGCGAAAGCTCGCGATGCCGCTCCCGTCGAGGAATGGGTGGTTCTTTACGATGCCTTCGGCTATGCCGTAGCATTCCAGGCTTGTGTCGGGCTCTGCTCGACCGGGTTTCCGGTCTTATCGGAGAAACAATGCCGTTGCCGGAATCGCGCGCACGTTTTTTGAAAGCGCCTGGTAATCCTTGCCGGCGTAGAGGACAACCCCGGGACCGTGCCGGGGGTTGAGGGCGATCCAGCGTTCCATGGGCGTCGCGTCCGAGGCCGTGACCGTTCGCGAGGCCTTGATCTCGAAGGGAAGATGCCGGTTTCCGACGGCCAGCAAGCCGTCCACTTCCAAGCCGTCGTGCGTGCGCACATGGAAGAGATGCGCCGGCTCATCCGCCAGGGGGAGGAGGGCTTGGATTTCCATCATGAGGAGCGTTTCCACCATGCGCCCGAGCAGGGGAGAATCCGCGCCCAGCCGCTCGGCGGTCGGGATCCCGCAGAGGTGTGCGGCCAGACCGGTGTCATTCCAAAACAGCTTCGGGGCTTTGACCATCCGCTTGCCGATATTTGCAAAAAACGGCGGGAGTCGGGTGATGAGAAAACTGGCTTCAAGAATCGAAAGGTATCTCCCGGCCGTTGCGGGGCTCATTCCGGCGTCGCGGGCCAGGTTCGCCTGGTTGAGAAGTCCGCCGGTGGAGGCGGCGCTCAGCTGCATGAGACGCGCAAATTCCGCAAGGTTTCCGATGTCGGAAATCCTGCGCAGATCCCGCTCGAGATATGTGGCGCGGAAGGAGTCCATCCAAAGCCTTCGACTCCGGTCGGTTTTCGCCAGCAGGCTGTCCGGATATCCTCCCGTCACGATCCTTTCCAACGGCAGCGGCGGATAGCGATGTCCAGCGAAGACCTCATCCAGCCGTTTCGTATTCGCGGCTTCCATCCAATGCCGCCACCCCGTCGCCCGGTGTTCCTCCGAAAGGGTAATGGGAGGAAGCCGCAGAATGCCGACCCGTCCGGCGAGAGCCGAAGAGATGTCCGCCCCATGGTCGAGATCGGACGATCCGGTCAGAAGAAACCTTCCCGCCCGGCGATCCCCATCCACAAGAAGTTTGATTTCGCGCAGGAGGGAAGGAACCAGCTGAACCTCATCAATAGTGAGCGGAACATCCGCATCCAGGAAGCTCTTGGGGTCGGACTGCGCGACAGAAAATGCCGCGATGTCGTCCAGCGTCCGGTATCGGCGGGAGGCGCCCACGATCGGCTGCCGCACCAGCGTGGACTTCCCGACCTGCCGCGACCCGACCACGGCCACAACCGGAAAAGTCTCCAGATACTCCAGTAGCAAATGTGTGAAAAGACGGCTGATCATGCCATAAAGTCTATCACACCGTGATACGATCTCAATAAAAAACCATCGCCCGGCGATCCGGCGCTCGCTCAAGTGCCGGCTTCGATTGACCTTTGATCGCATCATCTGAAGCAACTGCCGACATCAGTCCCCCGCGTTTTGTCTTTCCCTGTCGTATGCCGACAGGCTTAAGTGAGCAAATGAGCAGTCCAGCCATGGCGATCAAACGGTTTTCTCTTGTCTCGCGGGTTGCTGAGACAGTTAAAACATGCATTTCGGAAGGCAAGTGGTGCGGGAGCCTTCCGCCTAGCAGGCAATTGGCGGCCGAAGGTCCAATTGGCAGGTGAGCGTCAGATCACCCGCGCCTTCCTTTTGGAAAACCAAACGGTTCGTATCCCCCACCTTTGCGGGGGTGCCGAGGATCTGTCCGGCATAAGTCGTGTTGCCCGATTGATTCACAAGGAGCGTGTGGATGCTTGGCTCGGCTGAGCTTCCCACCGTTTGGATTGTGGCGGTTGGGTCGCCGCCTTCCAGGCGGGTTGTGCTGATGGTTAAAGTGCTGTCGGCCGTGCCAAAACGACCGAGCAGGAAGGAGCCGGTATTGAGTGTCAGCGAGCCCATGTCGGCGCTCGATCGCTCCATCAAAACCTCGCCTCCAGTGATGATCAAGTTGGAATCGGATCCGATTTGATTAGCGGGATAATGGTAGTGGATTTTCCCGGCTTGCACGGTAGCTGTACCCGCATAGGCTTGGCTGGCCGAGCTGTTCAGGCGGAGCCAGCCATTCGTATCGAATGTGTAGTTCCCTTGGATAACGACATTGGGTCCGATCAACACACCGCCAAGAAGGTTGGTCACGGAAAGCCTGCCGCCGGACATCTGCAGAACTCTCGGGGATTGGGAGCCTTGCAAGATGAGAGAGCCGGAGCCGCCCAATGCCAGGTTGGCAACATCGGTGCTGTCGGCCAGGTTGACCGTGATGTTCGTAGAGGTCTCGATGACCGCCGAAGAACCCGAAACCCAGGTGGTGGAGTCCCCGGTCCAGGCACCGGCCGCGAACCATCCGGGATTGGCTGCCGCATCGTAGGTCAGATCAGCCGCCTGTGCCGGAGCGGATCCGAAAAGTGCGAAAATGAGACTTGCGGCCAGCGAGCAACGGAGGGAAGGCATGGTCAAAAAAATCTCACATTTCCAGACCCGGAGCAACCCAGCGTTTTACGGTCAGGCAACTTGACCAGTCCGCCCCGTGATCGCCTCATGAAGAGCGATCACAGCCATCCCATAGAGGAGATGAAAAAAGATGAAGGTTTGATGGACGGGGAC
>JBAXXX010000081.1:0-17310 GCA_037127695.1 Verrucomicrobiia bacterium
GCCTCCATTTGCAGCGGAGTGGCGTTTTCGGTCGTCATAGGTAGCCTTGGGCGTTGATATCAGGAAGCGGCATCCAATGTGTCGGCTTTTTCCACCACCAAGAGCGATTGCTGCAAGGAGCCAGCTCGTCGTCCTCATTTATCCATGCGCATTCCACAGTTGGCTCAAAAGGCTCCAACACAAGAAATTTAGATCCGTCCTTGGGAGCAGTTTCAATCGGATGCCAAATTCCGAACAGTGGATCGAGCGAACCACTACCCGCCGGGACTTCTGATTTTGTATTCATAGATTTTCTTCGGCGGCTAGTGGCCGCTCATCCTGGGCGTTCGCGGGAATATTCGATTCCCTCGCAGCGACAGCCGCCAGAAGATCAGGGTGCCACTCGTAAGATTGAGCGGCCGGATCGAAGACGCCATTCGTCATTGCGAGGTAGTATCCACCGACCGTGCGAGACAGGCCGCCTGGATGTTCAGCGAAGCATCCCATCACGCGATCATAGAACTTGCGGAGGTGCTCTTTCTTATCACAGTCGAACCATCCGGCATCATTGACTTCTTCCCATGTTCCATCCGGCTTGCATGGAATTCCGTTGTCTTCTGCGGTGTTTAGGACGCGCATCAGGTTCAAGAGCGCATCGACTTCTTCAGGTGTTGCTTTTGCTAGTTTCATAAAATCTGCGAACATGCCAGTGGACCGACTGGCGGGAGGTCGCTCACTTTGGACCTCCTGCGTCTGCGCCCGCCATCCGGTCACTTGGGGCGTTCGACCAACAAATGAAGATTCCGCGAAACGGTAGCGGCCCGTGATTATCGACAAACCACTCAAACATCTTGGCCGAGTTTGGGAATCCATCGGCGCGGGCGAATCGCTCCGCAGCAGCAGCCGTGCATCGCAAGCCATCGAGCATGATCCGCTCTTCCCCGTGGTCAGTGAACAGCATGATGCGACCCACCCATTCAATCGTTGCTTCCCTCAGCACGCGCTGCTTGCTACGGTAAGGATTCCCCGTCCAAGACCTCAGGCTGATCCTGTCTCCAGCCCGGGGCATACGCTTTGGTGTTGGTCGGACAGTTTGCAGCTTGATGCCCGACTCGACGAGCGGGGCAAATTGGGGTTTAAACATTCGGACAAACGATGACTGTCCAACCAAGTCGGACAGCGAACCCTTACCCGCTGGGAGTTTGTCAAGAGATTTCAGCATGGCCGGAAATGTTGGATGAAGACATCAACGGGACCATTCCAGGACATTCCGCCCTCATATGACTCCCTAGATGGTTCAGACCACGTTGTTACGTTTCCTCCGTCTGTTCCGGTTATCATGTGTTTCAAGCCTTTTCCTTCTCCCGGGCCGTGATATGTCCACCAGCCACCTTTTTTGATGTATATTTTCATCAGAATATTAATCTGCGAACGGACAGTTGACCGAATGGCGGGCGATCGCTCATTGGGGACCTCCAGAGCTTGCCCCCGCCAGCCGATCTCTCGGGGCATCCGGCGGGTATATGGGAATCCATTGACCCGCCGGGTAGTAATCTGCCCACATTTTCATCGAGCGGCCACCCCAGGAATGCTGGTGGACATCGTAAGTCATAAGGCGGCGGGTGTCTTCATTGCAGCTTGCAAAAGCAACGATCTGCACCATACGCCAGTCGCGCTTTTCGTTTTCTCTCCACCAGAAAAACCCTTCTTCCTTAGGGAGCGTGTTCAAGAATGCCGAAAATCTTGCGGGCGGCTTAGGATTTTTCTTGAGGTCCTCATGCCTCCCGTAAATGGGCTTAGGATCGCTCACTTAGCGCCTGCCTTCCCATCCGCCGAGGACTGCGCAAGCAGGCTGGCCTGCGTGAGGGCATCCGCCGCAGACGCAAGCCAGGTCGCACACTCCTCTTCAGGATCCGAGAGAACCCCGGAATCATCCTCCTCCAATTCGCGCAGGCGCTCACACGTTCCACCGATGTCAGACATCGCAAAGCAAATCAGCCTTCGGATCTGCGTGATGGTTTCGCCACTCATGACGCCACCTCCACACGCCGGAGCGAGGAATTGAAAACCACCGCAATAGGCCACCTATCCCCGTCCACGCGCACAGGAGAGCAATCATCACCTCCGGATAAAGCCCATGAGCCGATCCCGTTCAGATGTTCAAACTCCTCGACAGAAAGCAGCTTTCCGAAGACGTCTGCGCCGTCGCGAACAAATGAAACCCGATCCCCCGGAATGAGCGTCTCAGCAGTGAGACCATTCACCGACGACAACACCTGATTATAGAGATTGTCAGCCGCCACATACCCGACCTTGAGTTTCCTCTGAATGAATGAGACCGCGAACTTATCCTTGTTCCTGAGATACAGGTCCATTGCCGATTCCAGCAAGACACGGGCGAGGATGTCAGACTTACCCTTTGTTTTGGGCATAGCCTTTTTGCTCTCTGCCACACGATCAGCACGGACACCCTCATCAGCCGCCGCCTTGAATTCCGCCGCAGACTCCTCAAGCGACTTAGTTTTCTTTTTCGCCTTAGCCTCGGACCTAGCCGCCTTCGAGAGACCCTTCAGGTCAACCCCATAGATCTCAGCAATCCCTTTCAGCGCATCCGTGTAGCCATCCTCACCAGGAGCAGGGTATTCCGCGGGAGAGGCCGCATATTTCATCCCACGAGATAGGAGAGCGAGGATAAACATGGCAACCGTCGCATTCCCATCAACCAAAGCAAACGCGCTCCTCAGCGCCTCCTCATGATCCCGATTTCCATGCTCATCCTTATCCGGGTTCACCTGGAGCCATTTGCAGAGCATCCACTTCCCATCATGTCCGGCGAACTCCAGGGCGAGCTCCAGGAGCGCAGGCCAGAGCGCAGGGATGACACCCTGCGTGACGATCTCCTCCCGCACAGCATCCATCGAACGGAACGCCGTTTCCATAGCCACCCGCCCGCGCTCCTTCATCTTTGCGCGATTCTCTTTTTCAGACTCCGCCGAGCGATTCGAGGAATCTCCAGACCGCAACGGCATCTCCGTGCCATTCTGAGAAGCCGCCAGCTTGAGGGCCGCCATCGCCTGCCGGCGATCCACGATCTCCAAGGTCTTCCCCCGGTGGTCCCGCACCACGCATATCTCCGGAGGGCAAGGTGCCCCCGACAGCAACTTCTTCCACGTCGGCGGCTTCTTCACATCCGCCCGAAGCTCATGCGCAGGCACCTGATCCGAGAGCACGACAAAATTTGTATCCCACCGCAGCCCCCCCGAGTGAGGATTCAGGATCTTATCCGCCTCCTCCTGAGAGAGGACCTTCTTGCCAGCCTTCAGCGCCGCCATCCGGCTTTCCTCCCAGGAAGCATCCATTTTCCCCGAGAAGCACGCAGTATTCATGCACACATGGGAATCCCGCGCCCCATGCTTTGCATGGTCAGGGTTCAGATCCTCGCAAGCCTCCGGAGCATTCGAGGAAAGGAACGGGCAATCCGCGCAAGCCCCGCCCGACATCCGCCCCCCCTCATCATCCAACTCCACCGGCAACAGATCCGCATCCGAGAGCTTCCAAGGAACCCCCTTCGTATCCACCATGAAATGATCTGCGATCCACTGCGCAGCCTTGCGCGAGGTCAGCGGCTCATCATCAAATTCCGGGCGCAACACATCGAGCATGGCCTTTTCCCTCAAAGCCACAGTCGGGATGCGTGATATCATCCGCGCCACGGTAAACGACAACGCACCCGACTCCAGCGCCTCCCGGCCGGAAGCTGAGAGCCTCCGCAAGAGCAGCCGCTGGCGCAGATAGTTAGCCGTCTTCCCGATCTTCTCCGACAACAAATCCACCGACCACCGGGCAGCCCCGTCATCCGTCACCAACTCCAGCAGCGCTGCGTAACCATCCGCCTCCTCGAGCAGCGCGAGATCCTTCCGCTGAAGATTCTCGATCAACTGGAGCTCCAGCACCTCCGACTCCGACAGATCATCCCGCACCAGGCAAGGCACCTCCGTCAACTGGGCCAGCAGCGCCGCACGCAAACGACACTCCCCCGAGATCAGATCATACATTCCCGACCCCGACGAGCGCACCAGGAGCGGGGAGAATATCCCCCGCTGAGCAATGCTCGCCGAGAGCTCAGCAATGTAGCCCTCCGGGAACGCCTTTCGAGGATTGGTCAACGATGGCAGGATGGATTCGATAGCGATATTTTTGAGTTTCATGATTTTTTTCCGTTGCGGCGGTTTGAGTTTCCACGAGCTGCCGCCGCATATTTTGCGCAGGCCGTGGAGGATTTCTGCCACGGGAGACGATCCCCCTTAGCACCCGACTCCGTGAGCCGGCGATTGATGATTTGTTTCACGCGCCACGAGCCCGCCGCCCGCCCCTCACCCAGGAGCATGCCGATCTCGTGATGGCTCATATTGAGCAGGAGGTCAGAGCGCACAGACTTCGCCCAGGCATACACCCGGCGCACGACAGAAGAGGGATCCGGACCATCCGCGAAAAAGAACTCCAGCATCCGCCCGGCCCCCTCCATGCGCAGCGTGTAATCGTCCGAGCCCTCCCCCTCTTCCCGGGCCACCAGTTCATCCAGAGGCGTGCGTTGAAAGACCGGCTCCCGGCCACACTTCTGCTCCCTGGCATAAACCCGAGTGAGAGTTTCCCGGATCTGCTCCTCATGAGACTCGATAGTGCAGGCAGACATCAGCGACGCCCCCCGTGCTGCCCGACATCCCGAACAGCCATCCGCACCGCACGCCGGACAGTCCTACGGAATTCCAGCGAGCAGAGAAACTGAATCGCCCTCGCACTGGGCTTCTCTTTCCGATCCCCATCCCGCAACGCGCAAAACAGAGAGCAATAGGCACCGACCTCGCCGACGCGCGTCATGGCATCGCCTCCAACTTCGCGCGGATAGCGCGTAATCCAGCAGCAATTTCATGACGGGAAAGATAGCCATCCGCAGACCGAAGCCCCAGAGTCGAAGGCTGGATTTTGGACCGCCCCAGGCGGCTACGAATGAGGATTGATCCCAGGCAAGAACCACAGACAGGGCCGTAGTCGGGATGCCGGTGATCCGCAACGCGATGGGATCCTGATTTCATGCACAAAGTGCAAGACTCCCCCTCCTCCCAGTCGTAGAGATCCACGCAGATCACTTGCGCCCCCCCTCCGCCCAGCGGGTAGAACGGCGAGCCCACCAAGCTGCCAGACGTTCACGCTCTCGCCGGCGCTCAGTGAGCAGGCAAATGATTTTTCCGAGGCAGACCCCGAAAACGATCGTAGATGAGCAAAAAAATACCCCCTGGATCCAATCCAGAGGGATGAAAAACGCAACCAGCGGAAGCGGTGCGCAAAGGAAAATCGGAGCCTTTCCAGACTTCCGAGCTACGCAGAAGCTACGTTTCTTATGTAAGCCGTTGATTGTTAAGGTGAGGCGAGGGTCGGAATCGAACCGACGCATACAGCTTTTGCAGAGCCGTGCCTTACCACTTGGCTACCCCGCCACCTCTAGAGAATTTACCAATACACATTTAGTGGAGGGATGACAACTGATACTTGTCCGCCGGCGGTGGATCCTTCGGATTGGTCCAGGGATTCGACGACGTTGTTCTTGAAAGTGACGGTGAGGGTGCCGACCGGAACTTTGACGTAGATCGTGTTCGCTGAGTATCCGGTGGAATTTTTGATCAGCGCACCGCCAGGGGAATTGATTGTTGGGCGGTAGGTGACGACCGTCTGGTTGTTGACAGGGGCATAGGTGGTTTGCGGGACGAGCTGGTATTTTACGTATTCCCAGATTTTCTGGGTTTCGGATTTCTCGGCGCGGCTGGTTTTTTTCTGCGGTTTGCCGAGGCTGCGGGCGACCTCCTCGACGGTCATTCCGATGGCCGCTTCATTTTGGGCGATGAGGGCTTCCACTTGGATCTTTCTTGCTTGGCTTTTCCTGAGGTTTTCCACGAATTTTGCCGGCAGCGGCTCGAGGGCGCGCGGGTCGATCCAAGCGACGATCCCTCCCTGCTGCGCGTTTCCTCTGATGCGCAGGAGTCCATTTGCGTCGATGGCCTCAACCTGCACGGTTTGCGGAAAACGAAGCGTGCCGGCGTAGCGGGATTGGGCGGCATCGAAATATGCGGATGCTGGCTCGAGGATTTTCACTCGCAGCGGTGGGATGGGGAAATCCGAGAGGTAGATTGCGCCGGGTTCCCGGATGATCGGGGAGGAGGCATTTGCGGCGGCAACAAGGATGAAGAGGGCGGGGAAGAACCATTTCATGCGAAGAGCATCGCAGAATGCCCGACATTTGACAAATGCGGACCGACCGATTTGCAAATCTCCGATTTGGAAAGGCGGCCTGAAAACCGATGGCCGACACCCCGGATCGCCCCGTCTTTTCCGCCCGGAGATTGAGACGATGTCCCTGCAGATGGGGATTGTCGAGGCTTGAGGAGGCCGCTAAACATTCAGCGCAAAGATGGAGCCCACCTCATCCAACCACCCGCCTGCGGAAATTCCGAGGCTGGGGCAGCACCTGCTGACGATCCTGCAAGTCCTTGTCACCGTCGGGCTGCTGTGGTGGCTTCTGCACGACCCCCAGAGGCGCCTGACCATGTGGGGGGCGCTGCGGGCCGCCGACTGGAGGTGGCTCATCGCCGCGCTCGCCTCCGCCGGGCTCTGCGAGTTTTTTGGAATCCTGCGCTGGCAGCTTTTTCTTAAGATGCTCCGTTTGCGCGTGCGCCTGTCCGAGGTGACGAAGCTGTTTTTCATCGGGGCATTTTTCAACCAGTTCCTGCCCGGAACGACCGGAGGGGATGTCGTGCGGGTGATCTGCCTGATGCGCGACCATCCGGAGCATCGGACCGCAGGGTTCCTGAGCGTTGCGATTGACCGGCTGCTTGCCGTGCTCGTGCTGGTGGCGATGGGCCTCGGGTTCGCATGGTCGCGCAGCGACTGGTTCGCGAGCAGCTTTGCGGTTGGGAATGCCATGAAAATCTTTGCGATCGTGCTGTTCGCGATCGGCCTCGGGCTCATTGCCTCGTTTCTCCTGACGAGCAGGCACCTTGTGGGGAGGCTCCCCGGTCGGTTTCCGATGCGGGCGCAGATTGTGAAGCTCTCGACGCTCTGGCAGCTCTGCATCGAAAACCGGCGCGAGGCCATGCTTGGCGCGGCCTACACGGTTCCCATGCTGCTGTTCTACTTTGCGGCATTCTACTTTGTGGCGCTGGCGTTCACGGATAAGGTCAGCTTTATTGACATGACATCCATCATGCCGCTGGTGACGGCGATCTCCTCACTGCCGATCAGCCTGAATGGCATTGGCGTCCGGGAAGCGCTGTTTGAGGAGCTCCTCTCCAAGCTCTGCGGAGTTCCCCAGGGGACAGGGCTTCTTATCTCGATCTCCGGGATGTTTACCTACCTCCTCTGGGGTGTTCCCGGCGGGCTGTTCTACCTCGATCGGATCCGGCGACGATACGAAAGGCCCTGATCCGCAGCGGGCTTTCGAAAGCTAGGTCTCCTGCCCCGCCGGCTTTTCCGCGTCGAGCCCGAACGCCTCGTGGGCAAGCTGGGCGGCTGATTCGATCCTTGCCTCGTCGATGATCACCGCAATTTTGATTTCCGAAGTTGAGATCATCAGGATGTTGATGCCTCCGTTCCCGAGACACTCGAAGAGCTTTGCGGCGACCCCCGAGTGCGAGCGCATCCCGATGCCGACGACGCTGAGCTTCGCGATCCCGCTCATCTTCGTGACCTCCCCGGCCCCGATCGCCTTGGCGACATCGTCAATCAGGCTGCCGAGCTTTTCGAGCTCGGCATGGGCCAGGGTGAACGAGATGTCTGTGGAGCCGCTGATCGAAATGTTTTGGACAATGACGTCAATGCTGACGTGTGCATCCGCGAGCGCGGTAAAAATCCGCGAGGCGGTGCCCGGTTTGTCCGGGACGTTGGTGATCGTAACTTTTGCTTGGTTGCGCTCGATGCTGATTCCGCGCACGACGACGTTTTCTAGCCCGTGTTGTTCTGCTTTCACAATGGTTCCCCGGTTGGTATTGAAGCTGCTGCGCACCTCGAAAGGCACATGAAATTTTTTTGCGAACTCGACGGATCTCGACTGCATGACCTTTGATCCGGAGCTGGCCATCTCGAGGAGCTCGTCGTAGTAGATGACGTCGAGCTTCCGAGCGTTTGGGACGACCCTTGGGTCGCAGGTATAGACGCCGTCGACATCGGTGTAAATCTCGCAATGGTCTGCCTGGAGCGCTGCGGCGATTGCGATGGCGGTGAGGTCGGATCCGCCGCGGCCGAGCGTCGTGATATGCCCTTGGAGCGTCTGGCCCTGGAAGCCGGCCACGATGCAGATATACCCTTCGCCGAGGTGCTTGCGGATCAGACGCGGTGTGACATTTGCGATTTTTGCCTTGGTGTGGATCCCGTCGGTAATGATGCCCGCCTGCGCGCCTGTGAGCGAGATGGCCTTAGCTCCGAGCGAGTGGAGGGCCATGGCTGTGAGCGCGATCGTCGTCTGCTCGCCGGTCGCGAGAAGCACGTCCATCTCGCGGTCGGTCGGACGCTCGGAGACCTGCCTGGCGAGCTTGATCAGGCTGTCGGTGACGCCTGACATCGCCGAGACGACCACCACGACCGAGCTTCCCCCGCGCTGGGTCTCGACGACCCGGCGCGCGACATTCATGATCCTCTCAGGATTTCCTACCGACGTGCCGCCGAATTTTTGGACAACTAAAGGCATGGCGTCTCAATCAAGCACCCGGCGGACGGCAGTCAAGTCCGCATCTGCCTCGATGGGGGAGAAGGCTCCGTGTTTTACCGGCGCATCGGGATCCTTGAGGCCGTGGCCGGTGACGGTCAGGACGATCCTGGCGCCCGTTTGGACGGCGGACGCAAACGGGCAGGGCTGGCATCGGCTGCTGCCGAGGCACTTCAGGAGCCCTGCGACGCTGGCGGCGCTGGCCGGCTCGACGAAGATTCCCTCGTGCGAGGCCAGCCAATGCTGGGCATCGAGGATCTCCTGGTCCGTGACGATGTCTATGAGCCCGCCGGATTCCTTCACTGCGGCATTGGCCCCCTCCCAGCTTGCGGGGTTTCCGATGCGGATCGCGGTGGCGACGGTGTGTGGGTCGACCGGGCGGCCATAATAAATCGGGGCAGACCCTGCGGCCTGAAATCCGATCATTTTTGGAAGCCGGGACGAGCGGCCCGCGGCATGAAACTCGCGGTATCCCCTCCAATACGCGGTAATGTTTCCGGCGTTTCCCACCGGGAGGATGTGGATGTCTGGTGCCTCGCCGAGCTCCTCGATGATCTCGAACGATGCGGTTTTCTGCCCCTCGATCCGGTCCGGGTTGATCGAGTTGACGATCGTGACGCCCTCGACGCCGCCCATCTCGCGCACAATCCGGAGCGCATCGTCAAAATTGCCCCGGATCGCGACGACCTTCGCGCCGTAAATGAACGCCTGGACGAGCTTGCCTGCGGCGATTTTCCCAGCGGGGAGGAGGACGGCGCAGCGGATGCCTGCGCGGGCGGCATAGGCGGCGGCGGCGGCGGAGGTGTTGCCGGTCGAGGCGCAGATGACCGTGTGGGCGCCGCGCTCGACTGCCTTGGAAATTGCTACCGTCATGCCACGGTCCTTGAACGATCCGGTCGGGTTCAGGCCCTCAAATTTGAGGTAGACCTCGGCGCCTGCGCGCTGGCTGAGCCGGGGCGAGTGGATGAGCGGGGTCGAGCCTTCGTTGAGGGAAATCACCGGAGTGGCATCGGTCACCGGCAGGTGGGCTTTGTAGCGGGAAATGACCCCGCGGTCGTGGAGAGTCGGGTTCACAAAAAAGATTCCATGTGGAGAAGAAGAGGCTCGCCTTTTACGCAGGGAAGCGCGGCGAGCGTTGCTGCGGCCGACTGCATGCGGCCGAGCGGCGCGTCGTGCAGCGTGAGCACGAGCGGCACAGGGCCCTCGCAAGAGCTTTCTGGCTGAATGACCGAAAGGATGCCGATGTCACAGGCCCCCAGCTCGCCGGCTATTTGCGCGAGCACGCCCGGGCGGTCCTCGACTGCAAGGCGCAGGTAAAACTTAGAGACCGAGTCCTCGACCGGCTTGCAGCGCCCGTAAAAGTTATGCGAGGCAAACCCGCAGGATCCGCATGGCAGCTGGAGCGCACGCGCAGCCTCGGCCAGGTCGCCGAGCACTGCGCTCGACGTCGGATCCTGCCCGGCTCCGCGCCCGTAAAATAGGGTGTCGCCAACAACGTCCCCCCGGACGGACACCGCGTTGAACACGCCGTTTACCGATGCTAAAACATGGGATTTCGGGATCAGTGTCGGAACCACGCGGACCTCGATCGCGTTGCTCGCGTCCGCCTTGATCGTCGCCACAAGCTTGATCCGGTATCCGAGGGCCTCTGCAAACCGGATGTCCGATGCCGTGATTTTTTCGATCCCTTCCACGAGCACGTCCGCAGGGCTGACCCAAAAACCGTATGCCAGAGAGGCCAGAATGATCGCCTTGTGAGCAGCGTCCCATCCGTTCACGTCGAGCCGGGGATCTGCCTCTGCGTATCCGAGCTTCCGGGCTTCCTCCAGAGCCGGAGAAAAATCGATCCCGGCTTCGGTCATCCGGGTGAGGATGTAGTTGCTTGTCCCGTTCAAGATCCCGTGGATCGCCTCGAACCGGTTGCCGACAAACCCTTCGCGGACGACCTTGATGATCGGGATGCCGCCAGCAACCGCCGCCTCGAAGAACACAGGAACGCCCTTTGCCTCCGCCAGCTCAAAGATCTCTTTGCCGTGCTCCGCGAGGAGGGCTTTGTTTGCAGTGACGACAGTTTTTCCGGCAGCGATAGCACGGCGGACAAAGCCCAGCGGAAACTCGATGCCGCCCATCAGCTCGACAACGATCTGGATGGAGGGGTCTTCCAGCAGATCATCCGGGCGCATGGTGAAGAGCTCATCTGGAGCATCGACCTGGCGAGGTTCGGCAAGGTCCTTCACGGCGATCCGGCGGACAGAAAATGCCGTGCCCGTGCGCTCTTCTATCAGAGCGCCGTTGCGCACAAGGTTCTTGTAAACTCCCGCTCCCACCGTGCCGAAGCCGGCCAGACCAATCCCAATTTCTTTTTTCATCGCAGGCCGCCCACTATCGCCACCGGAGGATTTGTCTGTAAAGCGCGATCGCGAAAAAAACCGTCGAAACAGCAAATATCTCACGGATGAGGAAATGAGCAACCCCCTCCCGACGAAAAAGTGACCGGTTGCCACGACCTGGATCAAGAAAATCAGCTTTTTTGAACACCCCCCCTTTTTTCTTGTCTAATATTTATTGATGAGGAGCAGCTTCAGGTGGCTCAGGTGGCTCAGGGGGCGCTTGAAGGTGCTGGATGCTGAAAAAACCACAAGAGACCATGGCTATCGAAGATTCAGACACAGGGTTCCAGCTTTACCTGCGTGAGATCGCGCGCTTTCCGCTTCTCTCTGTGCAGGATGAAGTGAGGCTTGCCCGCAAAATCAAGCGCGGCGACCATGAGGCACGTGCCTTGATGGTGCGCTCGAACCTCCGCCTGGTGGTGAAGATCGCTCGCGACTATAGCAATTACGGTCTGCCGCTGTTGGATTTGATTTCCGAGGGCAACATCGGCCTGATGAAAGCGGTTGAGCGGTTTGATCCCAAAAAAGGAGGAAAGCTGAGCACCTATGCGGCTTGGTGGATTAAGCAATCCATCAAGAGGGGGCTGGCGAACCAGAGCAAAACGATTCGTTTGCCGGTTCATCTGGTTGACAAGATCGCGAAAATCCGCCGGGTTTCGACTCAGATGACCGAGGAGCTTGGGCGTGAGCCTTCGGACGACGAGCTGGCGGAGGAGATCGGGCTATCGGCGGCGAAAGTCACCGCGCTGAAGAGCGCGGCCATCCGGCCGACCTCGCTTGACCAGCCGATTGGCGACGATGATTCCACCCAGTTTGGCGACCTTGTTGGGGACGAGGAGGCGCAAAATCCTTTCGAAATGCTACGGGACAAGGATCTTCGCGATGAAGTCGGCGACTTGATGGATGCCCTCGACGATCGCGAGCGCAGGATCATCAGCTTCCGGTTCGGGCTTGACGGCAAAAAGCCAAAAACCCTCGAGGAGGTCGGTGCAAAGTTCCGCGTGACCCGCGAGAGGATCCGGCAGATTCAAAACATTGCGCTGTCTAAGCTGCGAAAGGCACTCAGCAGAAAAGAGAAGCCTAAAGCCGAGGCGTTCGCGTGATTTCTGCGGGCTACTCCAGCCGGACCCGGGGGTCGACGACCGCATAGAGGATGTCCGAAACGAGATTCCCGACCAGGACCAGTCCGGCAACGATGAAGTTGAGCGCTACGAGGGTCGGATAATCCCGCTCGAGGGCGGCTTCGTATCCCAATCGCCCCATTCCCGGATACGCAAAGATCATCTCTACGATCACCGAGCCGCCGATCAGCCCGGGGAGAAGCCCGCCAATGCCGGTGATGAGCGGGCGGATGGAATTTCGCAGCGCGTGCTTGTAAAAAACGACGTCCTCCTCGAGCCCTTTCGCGCGCGCGGTTCGGATGTAATCCTCTCGAAGCGTCTCCAGCATGCTGGCGCGGATGTAGCGAGACTGAACCGCGATCCCCCCGAGCGAGAGGATGATTGCCGGCAGGGCGACGTGCCACACTCGGTCGAGCCCGCCGGAGAAGAAGTTCGGGAAGTCAATCCCATACGACTGCGTCCCGAGGACCGGGACAGAGGTCCATTTGACCAGCCCGATGATCGCGAGGTTGGCGATCCAGAACGTCGGCACGGCGATAAAGACGAACGCCCCAAGAGACGCCCAAAAATCCGGCGGGCGCCCGGCATGCCGTGCGGAGTAGATCCCGAGGAGGAGGCCGAAGGTCAGCGCGATCAGGATCGAGGCGATGTTGAGCGTGATCGTCGCGGGCATCCGCTCGAAAATCCTCTGGAGCACCGGGCGGTCATCCTTGATGCTCTTGAGCCGGCCGGTGAAAAGATCCCGCATGTTCAGCCAGTATTGCTCGTAGATCGGGCGGTCGAGATGGAACTTCTTGAGGAACATCTCCTTCACCTGCGGGGTAATCTTCGGATTGAGCTCGCCCCAAGGATACGGGCTCCCTGGAGCCATCGTCATCATGAAAAACGACACCAGGCTGATCCCGAAAATCAGCACGAGGCTGGTGAGAATCCTCCGGATGATGAACGGGAGCACGGCTAGGTCGCTCCAATTCTTTTCATCCCCTCGATCCCGCCGGCGGACTCGTAGCAATCGAGCTCCTTGATCCGGCGGGCGTGGCGGCCGCCATCAAACGGGGTCTTCAGCCAGATGTCCACGATCTGGCGGGCTGTTTCTATCGAGATCATGCGCTCGCCGATCGAGAGCACGTTTGAGTTGTTGTGCCGGCGGGAAAGCTCGGCCGTCTCGTCATTCCAGCAGAGCGCGCATCGGATGCCCCGCACCTTGTTGGCGGCGATCGCCTCGCCGTTGCCTGATCCTCCGAGCACGATTCCGCGATCGGCTTCGCCGTTTGCCACCGACTCGGCGGCGGGGATGATGAAGAGGGGGTAGTCTGTGCTCGCGGAAGAATGGGTGCCGCAATCCAGCACCTCGTGCCCTGCGGCTTTCAGATGCGCGATGATCTGCTCCTTGTATGCGAACCCCGCATGGTCGCTGCCGATGCTGATCTTCATTGGACGAGAGCTGGGATGCCGGAGCAGGGAGCCTGGGCTACCAGCCCCAGATCCTTCAGGAGCTGGCGATCCTCATCCACGCCGGGGTTGCCTGCAGTGAGGAGCTTGTCCCCGTAGAAAATCGAGTTTGCACCGGCAAAGAAGCACAGCGCCTGCGCCTCGCGGGTGAGCAGTGTGCGCCCGGCGGACAGGCGGACCTTCGCCTTTGGCAGCACGATCCTCGCTGTGGCAATCAGCCGCACGAGATCAAAAACATCCACCGGCGGGGCATCTGCAAGCGGGGTTCCCGGCATCGGCATCAGGCAGTTGATCGGCACGCTCTCGGGCGGAGGATCGAAGTGGCAGAGCACCTCAAGCATCTTCAGCCGGTCGGCGGGCGTCTCGCCCATCCCGATGATCCCCCCGCAGCAGACGCTGATCCCCGCACGCTGGACGGCCCCGATCGTATCCAGCCGATCTTGGAACGTATGGGTCGTGACGATGTAGGAGTAATGCTCCGGCGAGGTGTCGATGTTGTGGTTGTAGGCGGTGAGGCCGGCCTCCTTGAGCTCCTTTGCCTCCTCGTCGCCAAGCTGTCCGAGAGTCACGCAGACTTCGAGGCCGAGGCGGCTGACCTCGCGGACGGTTTCCAGCATCTGATCAAATTTTGCATCGCCCTTGCGGACTCCTTTCCAGGCCGCCCCCATGCAGAACCGGGTCGAGCCGTTTGCCTTCGCCATCTGGGCGACCGGCAGCACCTCGTCGGTCGTCATGAGCGGCTGCCTCTCCATGTCGGTTGCATATCGCGAGCTCTGCGCGCAATACCCGCAGTCTTCGCTGCATCCGCCCGTCTTCACGCTCAGCAACGTGCAGAGCTGGACTTCGTTCCTGTTCCAGAATTCCAAATGCACGCGCCGGCTTTCGTGGATGAGGTCAAAAAGCGGACGGCTATAAATTTCAGTGAGTTTTTCGAGTGTCGGTGTCACAGGCATTCGATTCTCTATCCACCCAAGTCGGGAGTCAAGCACACCGGTTCCCCGGCATCTCCCCTGCGCAGAGGAGGGGGCGCGGCTCCAGAAAAACCAGCGTCTTCTATTGCCAAGCGGGGGCAAAGAGGCGTAGATGAGATCTCACAACAAACAGGAGGTTCATATGGCCAAAGGAAACAACAGTAAGAAAAAAGAAGTGAAGAAGCCGAAAAAAGAGAAGCCCAAGCCTGCGCCTCCGGGTTCCCGGCGGAGCTGACGGGGTTCCTGATGATCTTCCCGCGAGATTCCGCGCTGAAAATCCCGGAGGGTCTGGAAGCGGAGATGCCCGGCGCGGAGGGGGGCGATTTACAGGCGGGGAGCGCCTCTCCCCCTCAGCGCAAGCACCCGCGCGACCCCTTGCACGGCATCACTCTGGAGCGCATCCTGAACCAGCTGCTCGAGCAGCATGGCTGGGACGAGATGGGGCGGCGAATCTCCATACGCTGCTTCCAAACGGATCCGAGCGTAAAGTCCAGCCTGACGTTTTTGCGCAAGACCCCGTGGGCGCGGCAGAAGGTCGAAGACTGGTTCATCGAGGAGCAGTGGAACAGGAGAACCAAGGGACGTTAAGCGGAGGGGCGAGTGGATCGGAGGCCATGGCGCAATTTGCATTGCGAATCTCTTGCCTAGGGGCGCCCGCCGCCCCAGTCAGGTCCCCTTTGGCCGGAACCGCCAGCTGGCACATAAAACCTTGCGATATCTGAACCTCCCCGCTGCCCGGTTGATCCTGGCCAACGCGCTTTGATTGATCCCCACCGCCGCAGGCCTCGATACCCCGGAAAAAATCCGCGAAGGTTTGAGGAGAAATACAAGGAGCTCGCTCCGGAGAAATACCCCGGCACGGTCGCGAAGGTATTGGCCTCGGGAAAAACTCCGGCCGGGTCGCATGTGCCGGTCATGGTGGCTGAAGTTCTAGCGGCCTTGAGCCCGCAGGCCGGTGAAACCGTCGTGGATTGCACGCTCGGCCACGGAGGGCATGCGGAGGCCATCCTCGGGAGGATCCTGCCAGGCGGACACCTTCTCGGGCTCGACGTCGACCCAGAGGAATTGCCCCGGGCAGAAAGCCGGCTCCGGGCGCTCGGATTCGGGACGGATGTCCTCGAGGTCAAAAAATCCAATTTTGCAGGTCTTTCTGGGGCGTTGGCCTCATGGGGGGTGGGCTTGGCGGATTGCATCCTGGCCGATCTCGGGGTTTCTTCGATGCAGCTCGACGCGCCTCGAAGGGGTTTTTCAACAAAGTTTCCCGGACCACTCGACATGCGGATGAACCCGGCGCGCGGGCGCTCCGCGGCGCAGCTTCTCAAAAAGATTTCTGCAGGCGCGCTCGGTGCGCTGCTTCTGGAGAATGCAGATGAGCCCCGTGCGGAGATCCTTTCCCATGCGCTTGCCGGGAAGGATTTTTCGGGGACGGCCGACCTATCCCGGGCCGTCTGCGCTGCGCTGGGTTTCCTTCTGGAAGCCGAGCAGGAAAAGTCCGTGCGGCGGGTTTTTCAAGCCCTGAGGATCGAGGTGAACGAGGAGTTCGGCGCGCTCGATACTCTGCTGCGCGTCCTTCCTTCCTGCCTCAAGCCCGGCGGGCGCGTGGCGATCCTCACGTTCCACTCCGGGGAAGATCGCCGCGTGAAAAAAGCGTTCCAGGCCGGCGTCCGGAATGGCCAATACGCCGGCATCTCCGATAGCGTCACGCGTCCCTCGGCTGAAGAATGCCGGTCCAACCCGCGCGCCACATCCGCGAAGCTTCGCTGGGCGTGCCGGTGAGGGGATGCCGGAGAAAGAGCTACGGCTTCACCACCGGAACCCCGTCGCGGAGCATTTGCTCGACAAAGCCGGTGTGGTAGTTGCCCTTGCGGAAGTCGGAGTTGCGCATGATCGCCTGCTGGAACGGGATCGTCGTCTTGATTCCCGTGATCATGTACTCGCTGAGGACGCGGGACATCCGGCGGATGCAGGATTCGCGGCTAAATGCGCTCGTGATCACCTTCGCGATCATCGAGTCGTAGTGCGGCGGAATCGGATATCCGGCGTAGGCGTGCGAGTCAATCCGCACGCCCCGGCCGCCGGGCGCATAGTAAAGCTCGATGTTTCCGGGGCATGGCTGGAAATTCTTTTCCGGATCCTCAGCATTGATCCGGCATTCGATCGCGTGGTTGCGCGGCTGGGCATTGACGACGTAATTGCTGAGGTGCTCGCCCGCTGCGACCTGGATCTGCTGCTTGACGAGGTCGCATCCATAGACCTCCTCGGTGATCGGGTGTTCGACCTGGATCCGGGTGTTCATCTCCATGAAGTAGAAATTTCCGGCGTCGTCCACGAGGTATTCGATGGTTCCGGCGTTCGCGTAGCCGACGTTTTCGCAAAGCTTGATCGAGGCATCGCCCATTTTTTTGCGGAGGTCGGGGGTCATGAGCGGGGACGGGCATTCCTCGACGATCTTCTGATTCCTTCGCTGGAGCGAGCAGTCCCGTTCGCCCAGGTGGACGACCCGGCCGTGCTCGTCGCCGAAGATCTGGAATTCGATATGGTGCGGGTTGACGATGAACTTCTCGATATAGACGGCGCCGTTGCCAAACGCCTTAGGGAGAAAGAAGTTGCCGATATACCGCTGCTATGACATATATCTTGTTCTG
>JBAXXX010000082.1:0-17152 GCA_037127695.1 Verrucomicrobiia bacterium
GCCTTGGGTGCGGCTGCCTTGGGCGCGGCTGCCTTGGGTGCGGCTGCCTTGGGTGCGGCTGCCTTGGGTGCGGCTGCCTTGGGTGCGTTGGTAGCTACCGGCGACTTATGGCTGGCGGCTTCAGGCTCGGCGGGCAAAGGAAGCCGATTTTTCGCGGGATTCGCTTGCGTGGCGGGAGCTGGCTTTGCATCCGCTTGAGCGGCCAATTTTGTCACATGAGCGGGTTTTGCCAAGGGAGGTTGGCTTTTCGACGGTTTGAGTGTGGTTTTCAAGCAGCGGGCCGGTGTTTCCTCTCACTGAGAGGGCCGAAAACCATCGGCCACCTGGATTTTCAGGTCAAGGATTAGTTTCTGAATTTTCATGCGGTCATGACCGGCGAGCCCGGGTTCGGCGAGGCGGCATTTCAAGCCTTCGATCTCCCGGGCAAGCTTTTGGGCGGCGAGTCCAGCCCAGGTTTCCTGAGCTTTGGCGAGCGGATCAGCAATGGGTCGAGACAGATCGAGAGACGAAAGCGCCCGTTCCCCTGCCCCGCCAATCGAGCTCAGAACAATTGTGAATGCAGTGGGATCTTCATCTTCGAAGTCCGCCCGCGCGATTTTGCTGAGGAGTTCGCCGTTGGCGTCGAGTTCTCTGGGAGAGGATTGTTCCCTCAGCCACTCCCGAACGCTCCGGCTCCCCAGCGCGAGGCGGCAGAGCATGGCAATTCCGGGAGAAAGAGAGATCGTTTCGATTTCTGCAGGCCTGTCGGCTGCGTCTGCCACGTTGATCGGAGGCTTCATCGCCGCCCGGATCGCCTGCTGAGGGAGGGCAAGGCGGGAGGCGAGGCGCCCGAGGAGCGACTCGCGCAAGGCCACGTCCTGGACAAGAGCAAGCGGGGGGCCCAGACGGCGGACGAGGCTCGCTTTGCCGGCCGGGTCAGACAGCTCCCCGGCGGCATCGGCCCTGCCGGTGGCATGATCAAAAAAGTCTTTGGCTCTGGAGACGGCATCGAGAAATGCGGCAGCGCCCCCTTTTCGGATGAGAGAATCCGGATCCTCTCCGGCGGGAAGCTCGACGACACGCACAGAGAGCCCTTGGGCGAGCAGCGCCGGAAGCGAGCGCTCGACCGCCTGCTGGCCGGCTGTGTCGGAGTCGAAACAGAGCAGGACCGTCTCGACAAACCTGCGGAGAAGCCGGGCCTGGTCGCCGGTGAAAGCCGTGCCCTGAGGGGCGATGACATGCCGCACGCCCGCTTCGTAGGCGGAGATCAAATCAATCTGCCCCTCGCAGACGATCGCCGCATTCTTCCCGATCAGGTCGCGCTTCGTCTTGTCCAACCCATAGAGGATCTTGCCCTTCGTGAAGAGCGGAGTCTCGGGCGAATTGACATACTTTGCTGCCTTGGCATCCGCTTCGAGCACCCTCCCGCTGAACGCCACCACCTCTCCGTAATCGTTGCGGATCGGGAACATCACTCGCGCCCTGAACCTGCTGTAGAGGCGTTCGTCCTTCGACGAGGCCAGTCCGCTGAGCGAGATTTCCTCGCGGCTGAATCTCCTGCCTTCCAGGAAGTCGAGCAGCGCGTCCCACGAGTCCGGCGCGTAGCCGAGCAGCCACGAGCGGGCGATGTCACCCGTGATCCCACGAGCTTTCAGGTAGCTGCGCGCGGGCGCCGCATCGGGGGACTTGAGGAGATTTCCATGAAACCACTCCGCCGCTTCGGCGTGGAGGCCTAACAGCCGCTGCCTCAGCCCCCGCCGATTGTCGTCGTCCCCACCGCCGGAGTCCTCGATAATCGGAATTCCGGCCCGCTGGGCAAGGCGGTGCACCGCAGCCGGAAACTCCACATGCTCGTAATCCATCACAAACCTCAATACCCCGCCCCCCGCCCCGCAGCCGAAGCAGTGGAACGACTGGCGGGTCGGATTCACATGGAAGGACGGAGACTTCTCCCGGTGGAACGGGCACAGCGCACGGAAGCTCGTGCCGGCGCGCTTGAGCGGGAAATACGAGCCGATGACCTCCACGATGTCATTCGCCTCGGCCACGCGCTGGATGGTTTCCTCTGAGATCAATCCCACGCGAGGAAAATACCTTGCCGGACCGCACGGCGCGAGGGAGATTCGCAGCCCGGCCACGATTTCTTTTTCCTTCTCCAGGATCAAACGGCTCAGGATCCGGGCTATTGCTCCTAAAATCCGGCTGAGGCCATCCGGGCGCGCCTCATCGCGCCGATTCCCACCGAAAAGCCTCAAAATGACTGCTCGTTTTTTGCGGGTGATGGTATGGTGTCCGGACATGGAGGAATCCCTTGCCATCCTGATCCGCAGGCGGCCGTGGAGCGACACGAGCTGGATCGTGACCTGGCTGACCCGCGACCACGGGAAAATCTCGACAATGGCGCGCGGGGCGCGCCGCCCGTCGAGCCCGCATGCCGGGAAGCTCGACCTATTCTATACTGCGGACATCGCGTTTGCGACCTCAAGGACGTCGTCCCTCCACTCGCTCCGCGAGGTGCGCATCGTGGCCGCATTTGGTGCCACCTCGTGCGCCAGCGTTTTTCTGGCCGGCTACTTTGCCGAACTGGTTGACCTGATCACCCAGCCGGGCGACCCGGTCGAGGCGGTCTTTGACCTGCTGTCGCGGGCGATCGCATTTTTGAGGACGAGCCCGGCAAGCCTGCGGGCGCTCGAGCACTTTGAATCTGAGCTGGGGCGGGCGCTCGGGATCTCCTGCTCGCTGGCCGCCCTCGAGTCGTACTGCGGGCGGATCCCCGCCTCCCGCGCGCCGGCGATCAAGCTCCTCCAAAAATAGATTTTTCCTCTCGTCTGCCCATCGTGCGGCAGGTAGGAGTTGTGCCCATGCAGACGACGGCAAATTTCTGGGAGGTTCTCTGCCAGGATCTGGGATCCCAAACGAGCCTCCCCTCGAAGGACCAGCACCGGATCGCGGCGAAGAAATTCAAAGAGTCCGCAATTCAGGTCTTTCGCGACAGCAGCCCCCGGCTCTGCGACGCCCTCGAAATCGCGGGCGATGTCTGCCAAGCCTCGGGGTTTCTTGCCGATGCGCTCGACGATTTCAAGGATTCTCTAGCCCACAACCTGAAAGCCGGCAACACTGCGGCCGCCGCGCGCGTCGCGGCCAAGCTGGCGCTCCTCCTCGACCACTCGGGAGACGAGGCGGATGCCATCCGGCACTACGCCAAAGCGCTGGAGCTTTATGCTGCGGCCCATGACCCATCTCAGGAATCCCTGCTCGCCAGCAACCTCGCCGGGCTCGAAAAGCATGCGGGAAATTTTTCTGCCTGCGAGAGGCACTACAAGCAGGCGCTGGAAAACGCCGTGCAGCTGCACGGGGAAGTCCACCCGGAGGTGGCGCTGGTCTGCAACAACCTGGGGGTCGCCTACACCGAGTCGGGAGATTGGGTGAACGCGGAAAACCTGCACATGCGCGCGCTCGGCATCCGCGAGCAGGTCTTCGGCGCCATGCACCCGGAGGTCGCCCAGTCGCTCGCAAACCTTGCGGTCGTCTACCACTCGACATCCAACTTTCAAAAGGCCAGGACATATTACCATGCGGCGATGAAGACGTATCTCGCATTTCAACAGCCCGACTCCCCGGAGCTTGCTTCGCTGAGGGCCAACCTGGAAAAGCTGGAGGGCGCCGCAAGATGAGGCCTCGCATTCTTAGCCGGGAAGAGGCGCTCGCCGAGCGGAACCGGCTGGCGGCGGCCAGCCTCGAGCTCGTCTTCACGAACGGCTGCTTCGACATCCTGCACCGCGGGCACGTGGAGTATCTGGCATTCGCAAGGGCCCAGGGCGACGCCCTCTGCGTCGGCCTCAACAGCGACGCATCGGTCCGACGAAACAAGGGGCCGACCCGCCCGATCAACTGCCAGGAGGATCGCGCGTTTGTCCTCGCCTCGCTCCGCGCGGTCGATTTCGTCGTGATTTTTGATGAGGATGAGCCGAAGGATCTCATCGCAAAAATTCTTCCGCAGGTGCTGGTGAAGGGGAAGGACTGGGCGCATTACGTGAGCGGGCGGGAGATCGTCGAGTCCCACGGCGGGCGGGTCGTCCTTGCCGAGATGGTCGAGGGTCGCTCGACCACAGGAACGATCGAGCGCCTGGTGGCTGGACGGCCAGCCGACGGCTAGCAGGCGGGGGCGGACGAGTCAGTGCACCCGCCGGCTTTTCCTGTTCGGCTTCGTGATCACGCCAATCTTTTTCAGGACTTCGACCTTCACGGAGACGACTCCGGATTTCGTCATTTCGATCCGCTCGGCGGCGGCCATGCTGAGATCAATGATCCTTCCTCGGACGTAGGGCCCGCGATCGTTGATCCGGACGATCACGCTTTTTCCGTTTTTGAGATTGATGACCCGGATGACCGAGTGCATCGGCAGGGATTTGTGGGCGGCGGTGAGCTTTTTGGGATTGAATCGCTCACCGCTCGCTGTCGGCTGAGGTTTCCAGTAATAGGAGGCTTTCCCTTGGAGGACGGCGGACGGCTTCGGCTGGTAGAGGGCAGGCAGCTGCTCGGTATCTCCGGCTTCGCGCGAGGGGGCCGGGTCGATGACGAGCTGGCGGGGGGTTGCGCACCCGGAAAGGAGCGCCGCAAGGAGACAGAGATAACGGGGGAGCATATTCATCCAGGCCAGCACTCTGAGTAGCTGCCATCGCGGGATTCGAAAAGAAAAACATCCGTGGGGTTGCCGTGAGGCCGGTCTTTTGGCAGAGTTGCGGCATGGCTTCCACCGAGTCTCTTCCTCCTGCTGCAGGAGCTTTGCTTCCGGGCTTCCTGCTCCGCGATGTGCTCGATGGTCGCGAGTATTTTCCGGCGGCCTTCGCCGGGGCCTCCGGGCTTCTTGTCGTGTTCCTCTGCCGGCACTGCCCGTATGTCGTGCATGCGCGCGACGAGCTGGCGAAGGTGGCGGCTGAGTTTTCCTCGCGCGGCTTGCAGACGGTTGGGATCTGCTCGAACGATGCCGTGGCGTATCCCGACGACGCGCCGGACAAGCTGCGCGAGATGCGGCTGCCGTTCCCGGTGCTTTACGATGCGACCCAGGATGTCGCGCGCGCGTTTGGAGCAGTTTGCACGCCCGACATTTTTTTGTACGATGCGGAAGGCAGGCTTTTTTATCGCGGAAGGCTGGACGACAGCACTCCTGGAAACGGAAGGCCGGTGACCGGAAGAGATCTCCGGCAGGCGATCCTCGATCTTCTCGCGGGACTCCCGCCGCCAGCCGGACAATCCCCCTCGATCGGGTGCAGCATCAAGTGGAAAAAATAGATCTCTGCCCCCGAAAAAATTCCCCGCTCGCACTTCCCCGCGATGAGGTGGTAGGCTTCACCCTCCACCCACTTTTTTATGGAACCGATCCTTACTTACAACGTCATCCCGAAGCTTCCCCCCGCGCTCGAACCGCTGCGAGAGATGGTTTACAATCTCTGGTGGACTTGGGAGCCATCGGCGCGGCGGCTGTTCCGGTTTCTCGATGTCCCGCTGTGGGATAAGACGAACCATAGCCCGTTTCGCATGCTGCAGACCTGCCGCCAATCGCGCCTCACCGAAGTGGCCGCCGACGAGCATTTCCTCAAAGACCTCCAGGCGGTTTACGCACGCTATCGGGCCTACATGGGGCGCAAGGATACCTACGGAAAATTGCGCCGCGAGACATCCCCGCTCCAGAACCCCATCGCCTATTTCTCCGCAGAATACGGGTTCCACGAATCTTTCCCGAACTACTCCGGCGGGCTTGGCATCCTCTCCGGCGACCACTGCAAGTCGGCCTCCGACCTCGACCTCAATTTTGTGGCGGTCGGGCTCCTCTACCGCGACGGGTATTTCAAGCAGCAGATCAACAAGGACGGGTGGCAGGAGGCGGTGAGCCTGAACCAGAATTTCCACCATCTGCCGGTGCAGGAGGTGGAGGTTGACGGCGCGCCGTTGAAGGTGGCGGTGTCGTTCCTCGGGCGCGAGGTTTTCGCGAAGGTCTGGCGGCTGGCGGTTGGCCGGATCAACCTCTACCTGCTCGACACGCTGCTGCCGGAGAATTCATCGTCCGACCAGGCGATCACCGCGCAGCTCTATGGCGGGGATCACGAGTTCAGGCTGCGGCAGGAAATGATGCTCGGGATCGGCGGGTTCCGCGCCCTGAAAGCCATGGGGATCACCCCGCAGGTCTTCCACATGAACGAGGGGCATTCCGCGTTTCTCGGGATCGAGCGGATCCGCGAATACGTCCGGAACGAGGGGCTCGACTTCAACGCCGCGCTCCAGGTCGTCGCCGCATCCAGCATCTTCACCACGCACACGCCGGTGCCGGCCGGAAACGATGCGTTCTCGCATGACCTCATGGCAAAGTATTTTATGGATTACCCCGCGCAGGCCGGGATCGCATTTGAGAATTTTTTTGCGCTTGGCCAGGCGACGGTCGCGCCCGAGCGGACGTTCAACATGACGATTCTTGCGCTGCGCACGAGCCGGTTTGCGAACGGCGTGAGCCGGCTCCACGGCGAGGTCAGCCGGAGGCTCTGGAAGGACGTTTGGAAGGACGTGCCGGAGAACGAGGTTCCGATCACGAGCATCACGAACGGCGTCCATATCAAGACCTGGGCGGCCGGTGAGTTCCATGATCTTTATGCCAAATACCTCGGCGCCGACTGGGAGGACCAGCTCTCGAACAGCGATTACTGGCGCGGGGTCATCGACATTCCCGACGGCGAGCTCTGGGAGCTCCACCAGCTCCTCAAGCAGAGGTCCATCGATTTCCTCCGCGAGCGGATCCATGCCCAGAGGGTGCGCAACGGCGAATCTCCCGAGCAGGTCCGGCACGCGAACCGCCTGCTGAACAACGAGGTGCTCACGATCGGGTTCGCCCGGCGGTTTGCGACCTACAAGCGAGGAACCCTGCTCTTCCGCGACCATGAGCGCCTCAGGAAGCTTGTCACCAGCCAGGAGCGTCCGGTCCAGTTCGTCTTCGCCGGAAAATCCCACCCGGCCGACGACGGCGGAAAGAAGCTCATCCAAGAAGTCTATAAAACCTCGCGCGACCCGCAATTCGAGGGGCGGATCGTCTTTGTGGAGGACTACGACACGAACGTCGGGCGGCGGCTCTGCCAGGGGGTCGATCTGTGGCTCAACAACCCGCTGCGCCCGCTCGAGGCCAGCGGCACGAGCGGGATGAAGCTCCCGCCAAACGGGGGGCTGAACTTCAGCGTGCTCGACGGGTGGTGGCCGGAAAGCTGGAACGGCAAGAACGGATGGGCGATCGGAGCCGACATCACCGGAGGGTCCGAAGCATTGCAGGACGAGGTGGACATCCAGAGCCTTTTTCATGTCCTGGAAAACCAGATCATCCCGCTTTATTACGCGAAGCCCGACGGCATGCTCCCCCTCGCATGGATCCAGCTCATGCGCGAGTCCATGCGGACGGTCGTGCCGGTCTTCAACACCCACCGGATGGTCTCGGAATACAACGAGCGCCTTTACGAGCCGGCCGCAGCGGCGTTTGCAACGCTGAGCGCAAACCACTGCTCGAGCGCGGTCGCGCTCAGCAAATGGAAAACCGCGATCAAGAAGCAATGGCCGCAGATCGCGATCCAGGACTATTCGATTTCCTACGAAATTCCTGACGGAAAAGTGGCCCGCTCGGCATTTTATGTCGGCGAGCAGATGATGGTCACCGCGCGGGTCCACCTGGGCGGGGTCAAGCCAGCGAACGTCCGCGTGCAGGCATACTACGGTCCGGTGCATGGAAACGCAATCACCGCAGCCACGGTCTCCGACCTTCCGCTCGAAAGCCAGGTGGACGGCAGCAACTACAATTTTTCCGGGACGATTCCGGCAAGCGAGAGCGGGAGCTACGGGCTCAACGTGCGGGTGATCCCCACCCACCCGCACCTGACGCAGGATCACGAGCTGCGCCTGATGACGTGGGCGAGATGAGCGCACATGGCGCTTTCGCTTTCGACATGCTGGAATGCGGCCCGCCACAAGTGCGGGCTGGAGATGGTCGAGGAGATCCTCGGCCTGGGGTTCCGCAGCATCGAGCTTGGTCACGGGATGAGGGCCACGCTTCTCGAAGGGGTCCTTGAGGCAAAAAAATCGCGCCGGTTCCAAATCGGGAGCGTCCACAACTTTCTCCCTTCCCCGGTCGAGGTCCTTGCGGACAACCCGGACTGCTACGAGTTCACCTCCCACCGTCCGTCCGACCGCGAGCGGGCGATCCGGCTGACCCGAACCACGATTGACTGGGCGGCGCGGCTGGAAGCTCCCTTTGTGGTCGTGCACTGCGGGCGGATCCGCTCGATCGATCTCACCGCCCGGCTGCGGGGGCTCGTCGAGGAAGGGAATTCGCCCGGCAGGAGATACTCGGAGGCTAAGTTCGCGGCGGTGAGGAAGCGCGAGCAGGTCGCTGAGATTTATCTTCAGAGGGTCCTCGAGTGCCTGACCGATATCGTGGACTACGCGGGATCGAAGGGCATCCGGATCGGGATCGAGAACCGCGAGCACTACGAGGCCGTGCCGACCGAGCGCGAGCTGGTGGCATTCCTTCGGCGGCTCGACTCCGCCCACGTCGGCTACTGGCACGATTTCGGCCATGCGCAGATCAAGCACAACCTCGGGCTGCTGGACCACCGGCAGTGGCTGGAGACCGCCGCGCCGCTCGCTCTCGGCTGCCACATCCACGATGTGAAGTGGCCGTTCCGCGACCATTGCGCCCCGTTCGCCGGCGAGGTGGATTTTTCCTCATTGATTCCCCTCTTCCCAAAATCCTGTGCCATGGTATTCGAGCTTTCCCCGCGGAACACGGCAGAAGACGTTCGCGCTTCGGCTGACCGCTGGGGCAAACTGTTTATTCCATGAAAAAAATCCTGCTTCCAGCCATCCAGGTTCTGATCACTGCCGGCCTGCTGTGGTGGATCTTTCGGGATCCGGCGCAAAACAGGAAGATGGTTGAAGCCATCGGGAAGGCCCAGGCCGAAGGCGGGCTCTGGTGGTTTTTACCAGGGATCGCCGCCTTGGGATGCACCATACTGCTGCAGGCCTGGAGGTGGCTCGTGCTGCTGCGGGTCCAGGACATTCAGATCTCCTACTGGCGGGCGCTGCGGATCGTTCTCTCGGGATTGTTTTTCAACCTCTTCCTGCTCGGCTCGACCGGCGGGGATGTGATCAAGATCTTCTTCATCATGCGCGAGGCGCCAGACAAAAAGGCAGGGGCACTGCTCAGCGTCTTTATTGATCGGGTGGTCGGGGTGCTCGCATTGGCGGCCGTCTCGGCCGCCGTCATCCTGGCGCGGTGGGACGACCTTTGGAATTCAGCGCCCATGGGCATCCTGACGGTTGCGCTCATCCTGGGGGGATCGCTTGGCTTCATCGCGGCGGCATGGATGGTGGACCGGCTGCACCTCGCCGCGAGGCTCCCGCGCTGGCTGCCGATGCACGCAAAGATCGCCGAGGCGGCCGCAGCCTTCTCCATGTATGCCAAGGCTGGCCGGGCGGTCGGCGCGGCATTCCTGCTTTCGCTGCCCGCACATCTGCTGATGTTTTCCACATTCTACTTTGGTGCGAGGGCGTTCAGCGCCGGGCTTGGCGTGCTCAGCATTTATTGTGTGATGCCGATCGTCGCGACCGTTACGGCTCTCCCCATCAGCGTGGGCGGGGCCGGCGTGCGAGAAGGGCTTTTCATCTCCCTCTTGGGCGCGCTTTACAAGACCCCGGAGGCGATCGCCATGACGATCTCGATTTCCGGCTTCCTGATGGTCGTCTTCTGGAGCCTTGTCGGCGGGGTGGTTTACTTGCTCTACCGATCCGGCGCTCCGGCCGGCCTCGGGGAAATGGAGGCGTCCGTCGAAGCGGCTGAGCACCGGATCGAGGAGCGGGCCGAAGGCGGACTCCAGCCCGAAGAGTAGGGCGCAAGCACCCATCCCTCGCCTGGAGAAAAAGGGAATAGGTGGCGCAGTCGAAGATCGAGCTGATCGGCCGGGTCCGAGGCGGCCCCGTATCAGCGCTGCAGGAAAAATCGCAGGGGAAATCCGGCCGCAGCCAACGCGAGCAGGTTTCGGCAATTTCTTGACGGGTGGTGGGCTTCGATCCGTCGGAGCGCCAAGGGATCCGCCCCGGGGCCATTCACTCCGAAATCCAGCGTGACGGCGGTTTCATATCCGGATTGCTCGACGAGATCCCGGATGCGGCGGTTCCATTTTCCGTAGGGGTAGCAGAAATGGCGGACAGCGATGCCGAAACGATCCTCCAGCATTTTTTTCGACGCAAAGATTTCCTCCCTGGCCCGGGCCTCGGGGATCGCGGTCAGGAACGGATGGGTGAGCGTGTGGGCACCGATCTCGTTTCCGGCGGCCAGCCACTCGCGGATCTCCACCTCATCCATGAGCGGGTCCGCCGCCTCCTGATGATCCCTGATGTCCCAGTGGTTGACTCCCCCGATTGCCTCCGCAACAAGAAACTGGATCGCCTGGAAGCGATGGCGGGCCAGCTCCGGCATGGCGTGCCGAAAGACGCTCCGGCTTCCATCGTCAAATGTCAGCACGACCGGTGCCGGGCCGGAAGAAGAATCGCGGCAGCCAGCCAAAGGCCCGGCCGAGAATCCCCCCCTCCTCAGATCCCGCATCTGCCAGGCAAAAAGCTCCTTCCCGACATACAGGCTCTTCATTTTGACTCCCTGCGGCGGCGATCCCAGCTTATGATAAACCAATACCGGCGTGCCTTGCGCAAAGAGCGACCGAAAAGGCCTTCTTGCCGCATATCCGCTATTCCGTAGTATTTTTTCCTTCATAGATGAAAACCAAACCCTTCCTGGAAAAGGCCGCTTGGAATGTGCTTTTGACCGACAGTAGCCCGAACTGGGGTGGGCAGCAATACCGGCTCCTGCGCGAGGCCGAGTGGCTTTCCGGGCGCGGCCACCATGTCCTTGTCGTCTGCGGAAACCGGAGCGAGCTCGCCGCGCGCCTGCAGAAGCATGCCCCCCACATCCAGGTCAGCATCATCCGATCCTGGGGCGGCCCGCTCGGCTTGCTGGAATTCCTCTGGAAGGTCCGCCGGTGGAAACCGGACGTCATCCATACCCGCAGCGGACAGGACGCACTCTGGGCCTGCCTTCTGCATTTTGCCGGCTGGACGGTCGTCCACTCGCGCCACATGACCATGCCTTCGCACCTGACGGCCCGGCGGAGATTCCCCTACCGTTCGGGGTGTGCGCGAGTCATCGCCTCCGCCAAATTCATCAAGCGGGATCTCATCGTTCGCGCCGGGGTTCCCGAATCCTGCGTGGACGTGGCCGACGAGGGAGTGGATTTAAAGGAATTCCATCCGGGCGTGAACGGGCGAGGATTCCGGGCGGAATTTGCCATCCCGGAGGATGCGCCGGTTTTTGGGCTCGTCGCGATGGTTCGCAAGGAAAAGGGACACAACCACTTTGTCAACGCCGCCTCAATGGTCCTGAAATCATTTCCGGGCGCCCGGTTTGTCATTGCCGGTGACGGAACCGGCGAGCAGGTCGAAAAGTTGCGGCGGAAGATCCTGAAGGAATTCCCCCACGCCCCCTCGCCCGTCATATTTGTCGGCTATCGGGATGACGTGCCGGAGATCATGGCGGCGATCGACGTGCTGGTCGTCCCTTCGCTGAAAGAGGCGCAAACCATCGTCATTCCCCAAGCCTTCGCCACTGGGAAACCGGTGGTTGCCTCCGACGTGGGAGGGATTCCGGAGCTGGTCAAGCACGGGGAGAACGGGTTTCTCGTCCGGGCGGGCGACGAGCGCGGGCTTGCCGAAGCGATGGCGCTGCTCGCCGGATCTCCGGATCTGCGCAGCCGGCTCGGGGATGCGGGCTTGGAGCTGGCACGCAGAGAGCTCGCGTTCGAGGGCAAGATGGAGCTGCTTCTCGAGAGCTATCGCAAGGCGGCCGACAAAAGATTGGCTGGAAGTCCCGCTTCTCATGAAGTAAGGGGTTATCTATGATATTGCCACTCGTTGCCCTTTCGCTGCCCGGCGGACCGGAGCTGATCTTCATCTTTTTTATTGTCCTTCTCCTCTTCGGGGCAAAAAAGCTGCCCGAGCTGGCGCGGGGGCTTGGGAAGAGCCTTGGGGAGTTCAAGAAAGCCAAGGAGGAGTTTGAGCGCGAGATCCACAGCTCTGCGGCCGAGGGCGAAGCGGCTTCCGACAAGCCGGCAGGGGCGCTTCCGCCGGCAGGTGGCAGCGCCGGGCTCGAAGTCAAGGAAGCCCCCGACAGGCAGCCGCACCATCCGGGCTGATGGCTGGGGAACCGGGCGCAGCCATGGCGCGGAGGGGCGCGGGACATCCGGCCCGGGCCGGCGGCAGCGCGATCGAGCTCATGGCCCCCGCCGGATCCTGGGGATCCCTATCCGCCGCATTGAAAGCCGGGGCAGACTCCGTCTATTTCGGCGTGGGGAAGCTCAACATGCGCGCCCGGGCGGCCAGCAACTTCAAGCCAGAGGATATGCAGGAGATCGCCGCGAGGTGCAGGGCCTGCGGGGCGAAGTCCTACCTCGCCCTCAACACGATCCTCTTCGATGCGGAGCTGGATGAGGCAAAGTCCCTGTGCCAGGCCGCGAAGGCTGCGGGCGCCAACGCCATCATCGCGGCCGACCCAGCCGTGCTCCAGATCGCCCGGGCCGAGGGGATGCCGGTCCACCTATCCGTGCAGGCCAACGTCACCAACCTCGCGTCCGTGGAATTTTTTTCGCAATTTGCGGACGTGATCGTGCTGGCCCGCGAGCTGAGCCTTGAGCAGATCTCCGGCATCATCGATGGCATCCGTGCGAAGGCGGTCTGCGGCCCGTCCGGAAACCTCCTGAAAATCGAGATTTTTGCGCACGGGGCGCTTTGCGTCGCGTTTTCCGGGAAGTGCCAGATGAGCCTGTCGCTGCATGGTCCCGAGGCCTCGGCGAGCCGCGGGGCATGCTTCCAGCCATGCCGGCGCAGCTACCTTGTCACGGATCAGGAAACCGGCAGCGAGCTCGCCATCGAAGGCCACCAGGTCATGTCCCCGAAAGACCTCTGCACCCTGCCCTTCCTCGATCAGATCCTCGACGCCGGAGTATCGGTCCTGAAGCTCGAAGGCCGCGGCCGCTCGGCCGATTACGTCGCCACGGTCGCGCGCGCCTACCGGGAGGGCATCGACGCATGGGAAGCGGGATCGTTCCGGGAGAAATGGGAGGCCGGCGGGTGGATGGCCGAGCTGGCGAAAGTCTTCCACCGGGGGTTCTGGGAAGGCGGCTACTACCTGGGAAAACCGCTTGGCGAGTGGGCCGCCTCGCCGCACTCCCAAGCGACAGAAAAAAAGGTCTTCGTCGGGGAGATCACGAGATATTACCCGCGCCTCGGAGTCGCGGAAGCCCTTGTCCGCGCGGAGCCGATCCGCCTCGGAGATGAGCTTTGGATCCTGGGTGACGCCACCGGCGCGACCCGCACCAGGGTCGCAGAGCTCCGCACCGGCGAGGAGGGAGCCCCGGCCACACAAGCCGGCAAAGGCACCCTGGCCGCCTTCCCGGCGCCAGAGAAAGTCCGGGTCGGCGACCAGGTCTACCGGATCGTCCCGAAGGGGGCGGGCAACTAGCTGCATGCTGAGGGAATACTAAAACCTGGAGCAGCCAGCCTAAACGATCATTCCTGCCAACTTTTCTGCCGCAAGGCAGAGCAGCCAAAAGGGAAAATTCAAATGAACTCATCTTGTCGGGATAGACCCGCCCAGTGTAACGTTCTGTCGTGACTGGCATTGACTGCATGGCCGTGTTGAAGGCATTGGGCGAGATCAACCGCCTCCGAATTATGCGTCGGCTACTCAAAGAGCAGCTTGGCGTGGGGGCCATCGCGCACCAGCTGAAGCTCTCGGAATACAATGTGTCCAAGCATCTGCGGATTCTCAAGGAGGCAGGACTGCTGGAAATGGAGAGATCCGGTAAGCAGCGCCTCTATGGCATCGTTCCCCATCTGAAGGATGAACTTGCCGCCAACCGCAATGTGCTGGAGCTGGGCTGCTGCACGTTCCGCTTCGACAAGTTGCCGAAATAGTCCCGCAGATCCGAAAAATCTTGCCGCCGGAAATTACGTCTGCATTATTGCGCAGACGTTCCATGAATACGCCCGCCCGCATCGATGCCCCAATGACCGGCCCCGCGCCCAAACCTCGCTATATCATGATTGGCGGCTTTCTTGGAGCAGGGAAGACCACTGCGGTAGGCAAGCTGGCAAAGCACTTGGCTGACCAGGGGCTGAGGGTTGGCCTCATCACCAACGACCAAGGACGCAATCTTGTGGACACGGCCATGCTGCGGTCTCAAGGCTTCGCAACGGAGGAAATTCCCGGCGGCTGCTTCTGCTGCCGGTTTAATTCGCTGGTGGAAGCATCCCAACGTTTGAATGAAACCACCCGCCCCGACGTCTTTGTTGCCGAGCCCGTGGGAAGTTGCACCGACCTCGCTGCCACAGTGACGTATCCGCTGCGGCGGCTGTACGGCACCAGCTTCACAGTCGCCCCTGTCAGCGTGTTGTTGGATCCGATCCGTGCGTTGCGGGTGTTCGGAGTGGAGCCGGGAGGCAATTTTTCGGATAAGGTGCTCTACATCTACCTGAAGCAGGTTGAGGAAGCCGACCTGGTTGTCATCAACAAGTGCGACTTGCTAGAAGCCCAGCGTTTGGAGTCGTTGCGGAGAGCCATCGAAGCCAGGTTTCCCGGGAAGGAGATTCTCATGGTGTCGGCCCGCGAGGGCACGAACTTAGGCGCTTGGTTCGCGCGCACTACAAGCGAGGTGCAGGTTGCGCATACCGCGATGGATATCGATTACCAAGCGTATGCTGACGGGGAGGCTTTGCTGGGCTGGCTAAATGGCACAGTAAAGATTTCGGCAAGCCAGACATTCGATGCTGACCTTTTCTTGAAAGAACTAGCTGGAGCAATCCAAACGCGCCTGAAGGCCACGAATGCCCAAGTGGCGCACTTGAAAATGACATTCAGTCCCGAAGGAAGCCTCACGGGTCATATCGCGGCAGTAAATCTTGTTCGGGATGACATCGTGCCGGAGCTCTCCTTCCAGCTGGAAGCTCCCGTGACAAACGGAGAGTTGATCATCAACCTGCGGGCCGAGGCCGCCCCTGATGTGCTTGGGACAGCCGTCCGTGAAGGCCTTGCTGCGACGGGCGGAAAGTTCCCGACATTGCAGGCGACGCTCGACCACTTGGAACACTTCCGTCCAGGCAAGCCAACGCCCACGCATCGCATGCGGGAGATTGCGGGGTGAATCAGGAACGCGAGATCGAGCAGATCGTTGAAGGTGTCGCAAACACGTCGCATGCTGTCGGGACGCCTCGCACACCGGCATTCGATTGGATGCTCGGGGAACTGTTCGGCACGTTTGTGCTGGTCTTTTTCGGCTGCGGGTCAGTCGGTGCGGCAGTGCTGCTTGGAGCGCAGGTCGACGGCTTTCAGGTGGCTATCGTATGGGGAGTGGGCATCGCCATTGCAATCGCTCTCACCGGCTCATTGAGTGGAGCACACTTGAACCCCGCCGTGACTCTCGCAATGGCTGTTTGGTCAGATTTTCCCCTCCGCCGCGTGGCTCCCTACTTTGCGTTGCAGCTCCTCGGCTCCTTTCTTGCGTGCGCTGTGCTATTCGGGATTTTCGGAGACAGCCTTCGGGTTTACGAGACGGCTCACAGCATTGTGCGTGGCGCGCCGGGCAGCGAGGCGACAGCAATGATCTTTGGGGAATACTTTCCGAACCCCGGCGGAAAGCCTCTCGATAAGCGAGCAATGCTCACCATGTCGGCAGGAGGTGCGTTTTTTTCTGAAGTCGTCGCAACCGCCATGCTGGTGCTGGTGATATTCGGGGTCACGGACGAGCGCAACTCTACCCGTCCGCAAATGCTGACCCCTCTCATGGTCGGGCTCACGGTCACGCTTCTGATCTCACTCATCGGCCCGCTTACCATGGCCTGCATGAATCCGGCTCGTGACTTTGCCCCCAGAGTTTTTTCGGCTTTGGCCGGGTGGGGCAAAGTGCCATTCACGACAAATGGAAATGGTTGGCTGACGGTTTACATCCTTGCGCCATTCTTGGGCGGGTTGCTGGGCGGCGGCTTTTACCGTCTTCTCCTCCGGCCTGCCTACCGACTCAAAAGCACATGACTAGGTTTTGATCTTAGCCAGCCTCCAGAGGCTAAAAAGAAACCCACCAAAACGGACCGGTGAGTTTCTTTGTTTCCGCTGCGATGCGGCGGAGCGAAGTCTTCCTTGGCAGCATCGCGACTTCGTGGTGAGGTTGGAGGATGCCCAAGAAGAAACGCCCGAAAAAAATCGCCGCACAAAAAAAAGCCGTGGTCGTTCCGGGCGATGCGCCGGAAGAGGCTGGTGCCGCCCACGCCGCCACAAGGCCGGCTGGGGAGAAGCTGGCCGCCGCAGCCTCTATCCGCCGGCGTCGGGATCACCTTTCCGAAATGGCCGCCCGGGGGACTTGCCACGAAAAATCCATTGCGAAGGACAAGCTCAACCGCCTGGAGGCGAAGTATGACTTCGGCGCCCCGGCCGACCTCGAGCCCAATGATATTTTTGAAGGTTGGGAACGTCCGGCCAGGTCGCACGAGTCGCACCCGGTCCTCAAGGCGAAAAAGAAATGGCTGGATGCGGCCAACCTTATCAAGTGGGTGTTTCAGGACAAATTCAAGACCTCGTCCGGCTGGCGGAGCCTGGCGGACGGAGCCGAGCTGATGCTCGATGCCGGGAAGGCGGACACGGCACGCTTCAAACCCTTCGCAAAAAACCTCCACGACACGATCGTGGCCGCCTGCTCGGAATTTTCCGGCGACCGGGCGGGCGGCGAGCTCGACCGCGCCCCGTTCCTGAACGGGCTTTATGACGGGCTCATGGACGAACCCCGGCCGGCCGGAACCATGATGCCCGGGTTTTCCCCGGTCGCGAAAAAGAAGCCTCCCCGCAACAAAAAACCCGCAAAATCCGCCGCGCAGCCCTGCACTGCGGCAGCGATCCACCCCTACGATATCGGCCGCGATGTCGGAAAGAAGCTGCGCGTCAACATCCCTCGAGAGGAGCTCTGCGAGGGAATCCGCCTCGCTGTCACCGCTCCGGGCTAGCCCGGGCGGAAGGGAGGCTCACACGGAGCGATTGGCAAAGCAACCT
>JBAXXX010000083.1:0-16923 GCA_037127695.1 Verrucomicrobiia bacterium
AGCCACTTCCAACGGCGAAGCTCTTCAACGGGCTGTCGCTCCAGGCGAAATTTGTGGCGGAAAAAAGCCCCGATCTCGCGTCCCTGAGCCGGCGCGAGGCAGATTCCTACCAGGTGGAGGTCACGGTGAGCGCCCGGCTGCCGCGCCCCAGCCTATCGATCGAGGATTTTGCCAGCAACGATCCTCTCCTGCCCGGGGTTTTCAATAATTTCCCCGCCCTGCTTTCCGAGGCGAAGGTCTCCCCGTGTTTTGATCGCCTTTATGCGTTGAAGGTCGCCCAGGTCGAGCGCGAGATCGGGAAGCTCGAAGCCGTCCTCTCCCGCCATAACTTCTACGACTGCGAGACGATCCTTAATGTCCAGAGCCCATCTACCGGCCGTCGGGCGCTGCTCGCCGTCGGGGATATGGATGTGAACGGGGACGGGTCGGATGGCGACCGCAATGTGTCGGTGGACGGCTCATCCCAGGATTTTTTGCCGCAGACAAGCTACCGGTGGCCAAAACAGACGGAGCGGGAGAACCCGTTCCTTGCAGGCGAGAAAAAACATCTGGCCGCCCTTCAGGAAGAGCTTGCGAACGGCGAAGCTTCGGCCTCGCGGAAGGGGGAAATCGCGGAGAAGCTAGACCTCGCCAAGCGCCGGATTGTTGATTTGAAAAAATGGAGCTTCCTCGTCTCCGAGACCGACCCGTTCATCGTGCTGCCCGGATTTATGCTGAGGAATCCAGGGGGCCCTTACGCTCCCTCTATCGGAGATTTTGCTCTGGTGATTTTCAACGGCAAGGCGTATCCGGCGATTGTCGGCGATGCGGGCCCTTCGCTGAAGATTGGCGAGGCCTCCTTGCTCCTCTGCCGCGAGATCAACCCCCGCTCATCCAATGCCATGCGGCCGGTGAGCGACATCAAGGTCACTTACCTCGTCTTTCCCGGAACCGCCGATGAGGCGTGGTCCCAGCCGGACTTGGAAGCTTGGAAAAACCGCTGCGAGAAGCTTGTGGGCGAACTGGGCGGCCTAGCTGTCCCCGTGCATGCTTGGCCAAACCTCGTCAAACCATGGCCTACGCCAACGCCAACGCCAACGCCAACGCCAACGCCGACGCCAACGCCAACGCCGACGCCAACGCCAACGCCTACGCCAACGCCTACGCCGGCAGCTACATGATGATGCCGACACGGAAAGGGATGAGAAAAGAGGCGGGGCGAGTGATCCCGGACTCAAGAGGGTTCACACGGAGATCGCGGAGAACACGGAGGAAGAGAAATTCCAAAAATACCTCCGCGCCCCCAACCTCCGTGTGCTCCGCGCCCTCCGTGCGAACCCCCCTCTTCCATTGAAATGCCAAATCCTGTGAGCCCGCCAGCCATCCGGCATCTTCCTGCGATTACCGGTTTCGGGTGCGTCAGTCCGCTTGGTTGCGGGCTTCCCTCCACGCGCCAGGCTCTCCGTGAGGGAGCGGACGGGATCTCGGACGTCCGTCTGTTTTCCGTTTCCTCATTCCGCGCCAAAACTGCCGGCCAAGTTGTCGGATGCGCGTTCGAAAACCCGCAGGGGACGCGCGCTGAAAACCTCCTTCTTCCGGCGGTGCGCGAGGCGCTCGCCTTCCGGCCCGGATTTCTTCCCGAGATCGTGATCGCCGGCACGACGAGCGGGGGGATGGATTTTGGGGAAAACTTTCTTCGCGGACATTTTGCAGAGATGTCGCCGCGCGATGCGCGGCGGTGGGTTCGCGGGTATGGGCTGGAGCGGCCCGTGCTCGATGTGATCTGCAGGCTCGGGATCCAGGCTCCTGTGCGGGTGGTCTCGAATGCCTGCGCCTCCGGAACGAATGCCCTCTGCCTGGCTGCAGGGCTCGTGCGCGGGGGGGTAGTCCGGCGGGTCATGGCCATCGGCTTCGACGCGCTATCGGAATTGATCTTCGCTGGGTTCGACTCGCTCCGCGCGTCAACGGAAGAAAAATGCCGGCCGTTTGATTCCGCCCGGAGCGGGCTCGCGCTGGGAGAAGGAGCGGCATGCTTTCTCGTCGAGGAATTTTCTGAAGTGCCTGCGGCGGGAGTTTTGGCCACGATTCCTGGCTGGGGGCTCGCAAACGACAACTACCATCTGACCCAGCCGAACCCCGACGGCTCAGGCCCGCGGCTCTCGATGCAGCGCGCTCTGGCCGATGCGGGATGGAGCACGGTGGACTACATCAATGCGCACGGCACGGGCACGGCATTCAACGATGCAAGCGAAGCGGCGGCCATCCGGGCAGTCTGTCCGTCCGTCCCCGTGAGCAGCACCAAGGGTATGACCGGGCATGCGCTCGGAGCCGCCGGAGCGATCGAGGCGGCCTTTTGCCTTCTGGCGATCGAGGGAGGATTTCTTCCGCCAAACATCAACCTTCGCGAGACCGACTCGGGGCTGGACATTGTTGCAAATGCCGCCCGTCCGGCGCGGATCCGCCGGGCGATGTCGAACTCCTTCGGATTCGGCGGCGCAAACGCCACCGTTCTTTTGGAGGTCCCCCGATGAGCGCCGCGATTCTTGGGATCGGATGCGTCTGCCCGCTGGGCCGGGATTGGGAGGCCGTGCAGAAGGGCCTCTCGGCCGGCCGGCCCCCGGAGACCACCCTCCTGCCTGGCCCGCCGGGCCATCCCTCACTCCCGGCCTATTGCGTCCCTGCACCATTTGAGTTCAGCAGGCATCCGCGGCTGAGGCGGGCCAGCGCGATCTCCCACTTTGCCTGCTCCGCCGCCGCTGCCGCCGTCGCAGAGTCCGGCCCGCTACCTCCAGGGCGCTCGGCGCTCATTTTTGCGGCGTCTGATGGGTCGGTCTCCTATACGCGCCGGTTTTACGAGGAGGTGATAAACTCCGGTGCCGGCAGCCCCCTGCTGTTTCCAGAGACGGTTTACAATGCCCCGGCAAGCCATGTTGCTGCGATGTTCGGAATCGACGGGCCCGTCCTCACGATCGTCAGCGACTCCACCGCGGGAACTGATGCCCTCGCCACCGCGATGGATGTTCTGCGCTCGGGCGAAGCCGATCGCTGCCTGGTCGTCGCGTCCGAGGAGGCGGATTGGATTTCGTGCGATGGGGCCCGGCGGTGGAGGCTTGCCTCCGGGGGAGCCTCATCTTCGCACCGGGCGATCCTCTCCGAGGGCGCCGTCGCCATGGTCATCGGCGCCGGCTCTCCGGGCGATGTGATCCTGGAAGCAATCCACCCCGGGCTCACCTGCCAATCCTCGATGCAAAAATGCCTGGAAAAGATTTTTTGCGACCTCTCTGCCGGGCGTCCGCCGGATGCTGCCGTCCTTTCGGCTGCTTGCACGTTTCCTGCAACGGCTGAGGAATCCGCCCTTGAAGCGGTGTTTCCCGGCCTCCGCCGGGGTTCGCCCAAGCGGCTTGCCGGCGAAGCGTTTGCGGTCTCGTCCCTCCTCCAGTGCGCATGGGCGCGGCAGGAAATCCTCGACGGCCTGGCGCGCCGGGTTCTCGTATCCGTCCTCGGCTGGAGCGGCCAGGCCGGGGGAGCAGTCTTGACATCATCCTCGTCGGAAGGGTAAGCGATAGATGTGCCGATACCCGGCCGCTTCGGCCATCCACACCATCGCACCCGCCGAAGATTTAAAGCCATGAAAAACGAAATCATCCCGCACGCCGGCTGGGGCCGGAATCTGCTTATCGCGAACGACCACGCAGAAATGATCATCACGCTCGATGTCGGCCCGCGGGTGATTTCCTACAGGCGGCCGGGAGCGGACAATGTCTTCAAGAATTACGACGAGCAGCTCGGAGGATCGGGCGAATCCGAATGGATGATCCGCGGCGGGCACCGGCTGTGGGTGGCTCCGGAGGACGAGGTCCTGACCTATCACAAGGATAACCATCCGGTCGATTACCGGACCGATGAGTTCTCCGGAGAGATCGTTATCGACTCACTCCAGACGCAATCCGGACGGATCATGAAAACCCTCGGCATCAAGCTTGCCGAGAACAGCTCGGAAGTGACCGTCCGGCATACCGCCCGGAACGACGGTGACGAGCCGATCCAGGCCGCATCCTGGGCGCTGAGCGTGATGAAGCCCGGAGGCCTCGAAATCATCCCGCAGCCCCCGCTCGGCGAGCACCCGCGCGACATGCTCCCCAACCGCGGGGTCGTGCTCTGGCCCTACACCGACCTTACGGATCCCCGCTGGCACTTGGGAAGACGGTTCTTCACCCTCCGGCAGAGCGACGGGTTTCCCCCCACAAAACTCGGGGTCGCCCACAAAGAAAAATGGATCGCCTACATCATCGAGGACTCGATTTTTCTCAAGACGTTCGACTACATCTCCGGGGCAACCTACCCGGATGGAGGATGCAACTTTGAGACGTTCACGAACTCCGACATGCTCGAAATCGAATCCCTCAGCCCGCTCGCCTCGCTTGCCCCGGGAGAGTCGGTCTCCCATACGGAGATCTGGAATCTTTTTCCGATCCTCGAGACGCAGATCGAATCGGAGGAATCCCTGGAGGCCTGGCTCGCACCGTTTCTTTCCCGGGCAGGGGTATGAGCGGAACATTCAAAAGGGGAAATAGGAAATGGGAAGCGCGGAGCGTTGCTGCCGTATTTTTCGTCGTGGCGGCGGTCTTTCTTACTGCCGGCTGCGAGACGGTCGCCCCCGATGGAGCGGCGCGCGCGGCAATGGATGCCGCCATCTCGTCCGAGCCGCCCGGAGACTATTTCATTGGCCGGCGGATGTATAAGCAGGACTACAAGATGTGGGGTTGGGTCCGCGAGCCAGGCAAGCCGTGGAAGACCGCGCGCCTCGTCATGATGAACGAGCAGATCAAGCTCGCCCCCGACCGCGAGGCAGGAAAGCTGGGCAGCGATAACAACTACGAATACCGCCTGCTCGGCGGGTTCTCAGGGAATCTCGTTTACGAACCGGCCAGCGACTCCTTCAACCCGGAGTTTGTCCTCAAGGGATACGAGGTCAGATCCTCCGCTCCCCCGCGCATTTTCAGCACCAAGCGCCAAGAAGATCCGGCCGTCCGAATCCTCGTCCCTCCCATTTAAAAGATAAAGTTTCCAAACTGGCAGCCCACTGCTCGCGTTGAGGATTCTATGGACGACAAGCAGAGCTCTGACGAGGTCAATTTTATTCCGGAAGATTTCCCTTCCGACCGGCGGCAGGCCCTGGCGCTGGTCGCGGGGGCGGCAGTTGTCGGGCTGCTCACCGGGCTCCTGGGGACAGGGTTCCTGGTCGCGCTGAAGGCAGGCGATCGCATCCGGGGCGAGATGATCGGCGGGCTGGCATCCTGGCCGCCGGCGCTCGGCTGGCTCGCCCTTGCGTCCGCCTGTGCGGCCGGAGCGTCTGCAGCCGCCTGGCTCGTCGGGAGGTTCGCGCCGAACGCCCGGGGAAGCGGGATTCCAGACGTCGAGAACGTTCTTCGCGGAAATGCCAAGCCCCGGCATGCCTGGGTGATCCCTGTCAAGTTCCTCGGCGGGTGGATCGCCCTTTCGTCCGGGCTTCTCCTTGGGCGCGAGGGTCCGACGGTGCAGATGGGAGCGGTGATCGGGGAGAAGGTCGGGCGCTGGATCCCAGGGCTGAGAGGGGCATGGAAATCCCTGATGGCCGCCGGCGCCGGCGCCGGGCTCGCGACGGCCTTTAACGCGCCGGTCGGAGGCACGGTCTTCATCCTTGAGGAAGTTTTTCGAAAAATGACTCCGCTGACATTCACGCTTGCGGCGACAGCGGCCTCGACGGCGGTATTCCTCCAGCGCGCGGCCTTTCACATGCCGCAGGACTACTCCGTCCCGGCGCTCCCCGCGCCCCCCGCAGCCGCAGCATGGATGTTCTTTCTCTTCGGGGCCGCAGTGGGGATCCTTGGAGTTGCCTACAACCGGCTTCTCGTCCGCATTCTTGCCATCTCAGAAAATCTGCGCGGAATTCCGATCCCGGCGAAGGCTGCTGCCATCGGGTTTGTCATCGGGACGGTCGGCTGGATCGCGCCCGGCTGGATCGGCGGCGGGGATGATATCACGCAGGCGATCCTCGCGAACCGCCCCCATGTATGGCTCTTGCTCGGCATATCGTTCCTCCGATTTTTCCTTGGGCCGCTTTCCTACGCCGCCGGGACTCCCGGCGGGCTATTTGCCCCGGTCGTCGCGATGGGAGCGCTTCTCGGAGCGGCCGCAGGCGCCCTCCTCCATGTGTGGATGCCGGAGCTCGTCCCATCCCCGCTCGCCTTCACGGTCGTCGGCATGGCGGCCTTCTTCACCGCGACCGTCAGGGCTCCGCTCACCGGAATCGTGATCTGCCTCGAAATGACCGGCTGCTACTCCCTGTTTTTTCCCATGCTCGCAACCTGCCTCGGAGCCTACCTCGTCCCGACGCTTCTCAAAAATCTCCCGATTTACGACTCGCTGGCTGTGGGGCTCAGGCGGCCGGCTGGGCGGGAGGGGTTGCGGATTTATCCAGGATCGCTGGGGGAGCCATGATGATTCCCAGGGTCTGAATTTCTGTTTGGGGAGGAATTTCCTGGTAGGAGAGAACGACCAGCCGAGGCAGAGAGGGTTCGAAGAATCTCTTGAAAGCGAGTCGGAGCTCGGCGCCGATAATGACGAGCGGCTGAAGGCCCTGCTCGACGAGGAAGTTCGAGCGCTCCATGAGCTCGCGCAATAGATACTGGGCCGTCTGGGGATCCACGCTGAGGATCACTTCGAAATGGGTGCGCTGGACGCGCGCGGACAGGTATTGTTCGAGGCGTGGGTCGAGCGTGAGGGCTTTGATGATCCCGGGCTCGGACTCGTAGGCCGGGGCGAAGTAGATCCCGAGCCGGCGGCGGACCTGCTCGGCCAGCTCGTCCGGATTTTTGCTGACCGAAGCGAAGTCGGCGACGGCCTCGAGGATGACGGCAAGGTTTTTGATAGGGATCCCTTCGCGGAGAAGGTTCTCCAAAATCCGCTGCACGATGCCGAGTGTGACCAGGTCAGGGAAGAGCTCTGTGACGAGCGCCGGGTGGGTCTCCTTGAGCCCGTCAACCATGAGTTGAACCTCCTGGCGGCTGAGCACCATGCCGCCGATTTGTTTGAGGGTTTCCGAGAGGTGGGTGATGATGACAGAGACGGCATCCACGACGCTGTATCCGCGCAATTCGGCCTCGCGCCGCTCCTCCTCACCGATCCAATACGCGCTCAGGCCAAAGACGGGCTCCTTGGCGGGCACCCCCTTGAGCTCGGCTTGGCCGCCGGTCACATCCATGGCCAGCCAACGGCCGGGCATGATCGCCCCCGAAGCCACAGATTTCCCCCGGAGGAGGAACCGGTACTGGTTGGATTCCAGGTCCACGCTGTCGTGGATTGCGATTGGCGGGATGACCATGCCGGTCTCGCTGGCAAACGTGCGGCGGACGCCGGTGATGCGGTCGAGGAGGTCTCCTCCCTGGGCGCGGTCCGCCAATTTGATGAGGCCGAAACCGAGCTCTACCGCAAGCACCTCGGTGGCGGTGAGCTTGCGCATGTCATCAGCCGCCTGGACCTTGGCCGCAGCGCCCGGAGGCAAGACCTTCCCATCTTTGTCCTTGAGGGCCGGCGCGCCATCGCCGGGCGCGGCGCTGAGCCCGCCCCTCTCGCCTTTCTTCTTCTTCATCATGCCCCAGGCCACAACGCCCACAATGGTCGCCAAGATCAGGAACGGCACCCCCGGCATCCCGGGCATCACGGCAAAAAACAGAAGCATCCCAGCGACGACAACCATCGCTCTGGGATAGCCGGTGATCTGGGAGGAAATCTGGCTACCAAGGCTGTTCTCGTCCGCCGTGCGGGTGACGAGCAACGCGGCAGCCACGGAAACCACGAGGGCGGGGATTTGCGTCACCAGGCCGTCGCCGATCGAGAGCAGCGTGTATTTCTGGACGGCATCGGGGAAAGACATCCCCTTTTGGAGCATGCCGATCCCGAACCCTCCGATGATGTTGATGAGGGTGATGAGGATGCCGGCCACAGCATCCCCGCGCACAAACTTGCTGGCCCCGTCCATGGCCCCGTAAAAATCGGCCTCCTTTTGCACGCCGGACCTGCGCTTGGATGCGGTCAGCTCGTCAATCATTCCCGCGTTCAGCTCGGCATCGATCGCCATCTGCTTTCCCGGCATGGCGTCGAGGGTGAACCGGGCGGTGACCTCGGCGATGCGCCCAGCCCCTTTGGTGATGACGACGAAGTTGATGACGACAAGGATCAAGAACACCACCGCCCCGACGAGATAGTTGCCTTGGATCAGGATTTTTCCGAAGGCTTCGATGACCTGCCCGGCATAGCCGTCGAGGAGGATGAGGCGGGTCGAGGCGATATTCAGCGAAAGCCGCAGCAGGGTGACTGCCAAAAGGACGGTCGGGAAACTGGAGAACTCGGTCGGCACCTTCACGTAGATGATGACCATCATGATGAGCAGGGTGATGGCGATGTTGGCGGAGAGGAGGAGGTCGAGGATGAACGAGGGGACCGGCAGCACCATCACGATCACGATGACGAACATGCCGAGCGGGAAAAGCAGGTCGGCCTGGGAAAGCAGGGTGGAGAGGCCGCTCTTGGGCTTGTTGGAAAGTGGGACGGCGGAGGCCATGGGTTATACAGGTCAGGGCTTCGGAGCTGCCAGGCGGCGCTCCTTGAGCTTGTGAAAATAATAGCGCTGGGTGCGATAAACAAAGCCAAGAATCTCTGCCACCGCCTGGTAGAGCTCCGGGGGAATCGTTTTGCCGACTTCTCCGACCTTGTAAAGCGCCTGGGCCACCGGACGGTTCTCCACCATCGGCACGCCGTTTTCCTGAGCCAGCCGCTTGATTTTCTGCGCGAACAGGCTCCGACCTTTTGCCAGGACCAGCGGCGCAGCATCCACCCCGCGCTCGTATTTTAATGCCACCGCATAGTGGGTCGGATTCGTGATGACGACATCGGCCGTGGGGATCGCCCCGAGCATCTGCTTGACCATCAGGCGACGGGCCATCGCCCGCATCGCATTTTTGACCATGGGATCGCCCTGCGCCTGCTTCGCCTCGTCCTTGACCTCCTGGAGCGTCATCATCATGCCCTTATGAATTTTTGCCTTCTGGTAAAGGAAGTGGATGAGCGCGAGCCCGCTCATTGCCAGGGCAAGACGAAAAATCAGGGTCATGGCCGAGGAGAAGATGAACTCGCCGAGGCGGATCGGCGGCACCGGGGTAAAGAAGATCGGGTCGGAGAGGATTTCCTGCAACGAGATGTAAACCAGGGTTCCGACGATGATCAGCTTGATGAAATCCAGCGCCATTTTCACCACTGCAGAAGCGGAAAAGATCCGTTGGAACCCCTGGACGATATCAAGTTTTTCTGCGCCGTTCTCGAAGACTTTCATCGTCAGCTGAAATCCGGATTGGAGGCCGCCGGCCAGGATGCCCGCCAACATGCATGAGAAAAGCAGGGGGACGAGGAACATCGAGATCGAAGCAAATCCGAGGCCGATCGCACCGGTCACGGACTCGGAGGTCACCTGGAACTCGTTGAGATGGCCTAGCACCTGAGAGGAAAAAAGGAGCATTTTCTCTGACACAATCGGGACGGAGGCGAGGAGGACGATGTAGCCCGCGACGAGCCCCGCCACGAGCTGGATTTCCGGCGCCTGCGCGAACTGCCCCTTATCGTGAGCTTCCGACAGCTTCTTACCTGTCGGCTCCTCCGTTGCGTTTTCCGGATCCTCGGCCATATCAATGCACCGCCTCCAGCATGAGCTCCGGGATCTGCCGCATCACGACCATGATCTGGTGGGCCGTCAGAGTCAAAGTCAGCCCGAAGAGAAACAGCCCGGCCATGATCTGCACGGGAAAGCTGAGCACGAACACGTTGAGGCTCGGAGCGGCGCGGCCGAGGGTGGCAAAACAGAGGTTGACCAGAAAGCTGATGGCCAAAATCGGTGCGGCCAGCTGCAAGGCGATCAGAAAAATCTTTCCGGTGGAGAGCATGAGGACGGCCATCGTGCGGTTGCTCAAGGCGGCATCGGGCGGGATGACTTCAAAGCTCCTCGCAAACGCCTGCAGGCACCAAAGGTGGGAGTCTGTTGCCAGGAAGAGGATGGTGGCGAGAGAGACCAGCATGGTGTTGGCCGGAGACGCCCGGTCACGGGTGAACGGGTCGATGTTGGCGCTCAGCGATAGCCCGATCGCAACGGAGACATACTCGCCGGTCACCTCCAACGCGTAGAAAATCAGTCGGGATACCAGGCCCATGATGGCACCGACGGCCAGCTCGTGGGCGATTTGCATGGCGCCGCCAATCCAAGTCGTTGGCAGGGAAAAGCCAGGCAGGACGGCTGGGGCAAGGGTCAGCGCCAAGAGAAAAGCCAAGGCGATCCGCACCTGCCGCGGAATCATCTGCCCGGAAAATACCGGCATCAGCAGGAGCATCCCGGTCGCCCGGGTGAAAATCAGGAAAACCGGGTAGGCAGAGCTGTAGTCGAAGGAGTTCACCCCGTCATCTCCGCGATTCGGCTCAGGAAGAAAATGGTGAACTCCATGAGCTGCCGGATCATCCAGGGCGCGGTCATGACAATGACCGCCCCGACAGCGAACAGCTTGGGGGCAAAGCTAAGCGTCTGCTCCTGGATGCTGGTGACCGCCTGGAGCAGGCTGATCACGACGCCGACCAGGATCGCAGCCAGCAGCACCGGCAAGGTCACCATCAAGGACATCGTGATCAGCATCCTCAGAAACTCGATGGCCATTTCCGGGGTCATAAACCAAAGCTCTGCAGAAGCGACCGAACCACCAGCACCCAGCCGTCCACAAGAACAAACAGCAACAATTTCAGGGGCATCGAAACCATGGTCGGAGGCATCATCATCATCCCCATCGCCATGAGGACCGACCCCACGAGGAAATCGATCACCATGAAGGGGATGAAAATCAGGAAGCCCATTTGGAAAGCCGTCCTCAGCTCGCTGAGGACAAAGGCAGGCACGACGCTTAGAAACGGGATCGCATCAGGCGCGACGGCCCCGGATGTGCTCAGGCCGATAAAAAAATCCAGCTCGGTTGCGCGCACGTGGGAGAGCATGAATTTTTTGATCGGCTGGGTGCCCTTTTCCATGGCGGTGGAGGAATCGATCTGGCCGGCTTGGTAGGGGACGATGGCCTCGTTGTAAACGCGATCGACCACAGGCGACATGATGAAAAACGTCAGGATGAGAGCGATCCCGATGAGAAGCTGATTGGCAGGGGCGGTCGGCACCCCGAGGGCGGTGCGGACGAATGCCAGCACGATGACGATGCGGGTAAAGCTGGTCATCAGCATGACGAGGGAAGGCGCGAGCGTCAGCAGGGTCATCACGAAGACGATCTGGATCGCCGTGCTGAAGTTCTGACGTTCGTTTCCGCTGCCGATTTGGAGGTTGACCAGCGAGGAGGCGGAGGCTCCCGGAGCGCCCGTCGGCATCGTCGGCATCGTCGGCGCAACGGGAGCGACGACCACTGGGGCGGAAGGGGCAGATGGGGCAGCGGCGGTCCTTTGGCCTGAGGCGGCCCTCTGGGCTGAGGCCGGGAGGACAGCGAGAAGAAAGCAAAAAATGGCGGCCGCAAGCCGCGCTGAGGTGAGTGGGGTGCGTGTCATGGCGTATGTTGGGCGGGCGGAGCGCTCACGAGCGGAGAGAAGTCATCTCCCTCCAGGGCATCCCGGCCGAGGTGGCAGAGCAGGTCGATGCGCCCAGGGGATACCCCGAGAAGAAGGCGGGTGGATTCATACTCGGCGACAACCAGAAACTGCCGGTTTCCCAACGGGCGGATCTCAGCGACTTGCAGCTTGCGCGGCGCGCTCTTGCGCAGGATCCCGGCCGCCCAGCCCGAGCGCACGAAATAATAGGCGGCCGCCGCCAGCAGCAGCAAAACCATCGGATAAAAAATCATGGACAGCCCGAAGTTTTCTGAGCTCGGCGCACGGAATCGCGCGGTCGGAGCCGGGAGATTTGTTGCGCTTGATGCGCTGCCAGAGGGGACGACGCTGTAGGTTGCCGCCGACCCACCGCCCGCATCTGGAGGGGCGGCTGCCCGCGCCGGAGCGCAGCACAGGACCGCCGCCGCCGCGGCCAGCATCGCCACCCGCAGCAGCACAAGCCTCATGCCTTCTCCCCAAGCAAATGGGTGATTTTAATCCCGAAATTTTCTTCGACGACGACGACTTCTCCGCGTGCGATGAGCTTGTCGTTGACGTAGAGCCCGACCGGTTCGGCGGCCAGCTGATCGAGCTGGAGAACCGTTCCTTCCTCCAGGGCGACGACGTCTTTCATCGGGAGGGTGCAGGAGCCGACCCGCACGGAGAGCTCGACTCGCACATCCATAATGAGCCGGAGGTCCTGGGTATCAAGTGTGCCGTTTGTCATGTGAATATCTTTGCCTTTTCTTTATGGATTTGAGCCACCACTCGGGAGTCTTCCACCCCGACAGTGGCCAGGAACCGTGGCTTGGTGGCGACACGGATCTGTGCGTGGGACAAGGTTTCGCGCGGCAGCTCGAGCACGTCGCCGACACGCAATTGCATGGCGTCGCCCAGGCGGACCTGGCCGACGACCCAATCGACCGTGACGGGGACGGCGATTTGCTCGAAGGGAGTGCGCCAGCTGGACTTGGGCTTGGTCGTGTGCATCTCCAGCTCCCGGTTGCGGCCGGCCTGCATGTTTTTGATGATCGGCTCGATCATCGTGTAGGGCACGGCGATCTGCATCTCATCCACCATGTCCCCCGCCAACCCTTCGATGCCAAGAATGAGCATCGCGGTATCAGGCGAGCAGATTTGAAGGAAGCGGGGGTTGGATTCGTAGCCGAGCTGCCCGGCCTCGAGATTTTTTTCTTCCCTCCATTGCAGGCACCACTCCCTGAGGACGATGTCAATCAGCTCTTCCAGCAGCGCAATTTCGATTTCCGTCAGGTAGCGCGACCCGTCGGTGGAGAGCCCCTTTCCGCCAAGCATCCGGTTTGTGAGGCTAAGCGCCATGCGGGGCGGGATCTCAAAAATCCCGATGCCAGGCAACGGCTGGACTCGAAAGAGCGCGATATGCCCGGGGGTCCGCATGGTTTCCTGGAACCTGCCGAAGGTCATGGTCGTGAGCTTGGACATTTTGAGGTTCACGTCCGTGCGCAGCAGATCGGAAAATGCGACGGAGAGGGTCGCAATGTAGTCTTGGTGCACCATCCTGAGCCGGCGCAGTTCCGCCTCGGCCAAAAAGACCGGCGTGCGAAAGTCGAAGGCCTCGACCGAAATCGCATCCGAATCGGCAAACGTCTCCCCGCCGAATGTGTAGATGGAAAACTTCTGCGCCCCCCCCTCGGCAAGGAGGCGGTCGATATCGGATTGGTCGAGGAAATCGGACATCGGGGCAGGCGAAGAAGGCTATTGGATCACGAAATCCGTAAAGTAAATCTGGGTGACCAGGCTCCCGCCCAAAATCCCGTTGACCCGCGACAGCAGTGCCCGCCTGGCAATTTCCCGTCCGTCAGGCTTTTCCAGATCGGCCAGGCTTTGAGCCGAAAGAACCGTAATGATCGCATCCCGCAGGGCGAATTCGCTGCTCTTGATGATCTCTTTGATCTGGGGGTTACTGCTGCCGAACACGAGGTTGAGCCGCAGGTATCGGTTCTCCCCGGTGCTTGCGACATTCACCATGATTTTTCCGAAATCAACGGTCTGCTCCTTATTGGCGGCACCGTGGCCGCCTTCGGACTTGCCCTCGGACTTCGCCTCGGACTTCGCCTCGGACTTCGCCTCGGACTTCGCCTTGCCATCCGGCGCGCCAGCGGCGGCGGCGATCAGCTTGGGCAACACCAAAAATTGGATCATCAGGTAGCAGAGCAGCGGGACCCCGACCAGGAGCCCGATGATCATCGCCCAAGGTTGTTTTCCCGCCCCGCCCCGCGCCGCAGGAGCGGCGCCATCTTCGCCATCCGCTGGTTTTTCTTTTTCGGCCATGCGCGTCTTATCGTTTCAGATTGACGATCTCTTCCAGCACGGAATCCGACACGGAGATAATCCGCGAGCCGGCCTGAAAGCTTCGCTGCGCGGTGATCAGCTCCGAAAACTCCTGGGCCAGATCGACGTTGGACTGTTCGAGCGTGCCCTGTTTGAGCGTCCCGGCCCCTATGCCGGCAAGGGCTTCTGTGGCGCTGATGCCAGCAGAAGGCGTGGACGTAAAGAGGTTGCCGCTCGCCCGGGACAGGGAGGTCGGATCGCTAAATGTATAAAGCGTGATCTTAGCGGCCGCCAAGGCAGCAGACGAGCCGTCCTCATAGTACTGGGTGATGGTCCCGTCTTCGGCAATAGAAAAGCTTGCCAGAGGGGAGGCGCCTACGACGCCGCCTTTGGTGCCGAGCAGCGTGATCGGGATCGAAGTGGTAGGGGTAAGCGCCCCGGTCCCCCCCTGGAGAACATTTCCTTGCGCGTTCACAAGGTTGAAGCCGTCATCGAGATGGAAGTTTCCATCGCGGGTGTAAAATTGAGCCCCGGACGTTGGCTTCACCAGGAAAAACCCATTGCCGGCGATCCCGATATCTGTCGCGACCCCGGTGCTGCCCAGCGAGCCCTGGTTGAAGTTTTGGCGGTTGGATGCCACGTTCACGCCCGACCCAATCTGCAAGGTCGAGTTGAAGTCCGTGGCGCTTTTCAGCGTTTGGGCGAAGGCGTCTTCGTTGCGGGTTCTTGAGCCCTTGAAGGCGGTCGTGCTGGCGTTGGCGATGTTGTCGCCGATGGTTTCAATGCTTTTGCCGAATGTTCGGAGCGCCGAAACCCCGCTGGTAAGTGAGCCGATGAGTGCCATAAGATTTAGTAGTTTGAAGTTGATGGGTTGAACCGATGAAAATATGTGGGTTGGCTAAAGCGTTGTTGGCGCCGCGCTCGCGATGCCCGTAACCATCGAGGTTGCGAAGTTTTTGCCCCCGATCACCAGGGAGGGAGTGCCGTCCGCCAAGACCACCTCGTCCACGATCCCGGATGTGAGACCTCCCGTGCCGTTGAGATCTTTTACCGTGACATACTTGCCCAGGTAAGCAGGGGCGGAGGACATGGCCTGCTGGGCGCTGAAGCTCGTGAACGACTCCGACAGGGTCTTGCTATTTTGCAGGGCGGTGAAATTCGCCATCTGGGAGATGAACTCGGTATCCTTCATCGGGTTCATCGGATCCTGCGCAGAGAGCTGTGTGGTCAGGAGCTTCATGAAATCGGCTTGGTCGAGATTCGTTCTGCCTGCTTTCGGATTAGCTCCGGCGTAAACAACAGATCCGACAGCTACGCTGGGGGTGGGGGTGATCGCGCTTGTGCTCATCGTATAAAATCTAGTTGTAGAATTTGCGGTTGTGCGGCGAGAGTTTTCGACCTCCGGGGATCATCCCCATTGGCATGTTGGAACACTCGCTCATGAAGTCAATGACAAATGTAAAGCACATCGCGTGCCATCTCTTAATGTGTTTGTGTAAGCTGCTGGTGCAAAGATAGAAGCAAACGCATGAAATTATCGCGTCCGGTCGGCTAGGCTTATTTTTTCTGCCAGCCTCCTGGTCCGGGCAGAATTTGCCGAGGTGGCTGGGAGGCAGGATCGAAAGCCCCAAGCGGCAAGATGCCGCTTCTACGGTTTGAGATCGTATTGATTGGGGATGGAGCAAGCAGGGGAGGATTTCCTGGAGCTTATTCCTTGGCATCATCGGGCAGGGGTTTGAGCGGCCGGATCTTCGAGGAGAGGATCGGGTAGAGCTTCGTGCCGACATCGATTGCCCACTCGAGATGCCTGGCGCGCCAGGCGGCAGCGTCCTTCACGTGCTTTGCGCTGATTCTCTTCCCGGCATCCTTCGAGGCATCCTTTTCGGAGATTTTTGCATCGACGATATAGCGGTAGGCTTCGATCGCGCGCCGCGGCTCTTGGAGGCGCTCGAAACAGAGGCCGATCTGATAGACGGTCGATAATTTCCATGTGGGATCGGTATTGATATTGGCCAAGGTTTGATACATGTGGAGGGCCCGGAGAAACTCTCCGCGCGAGTAAAGAACGTTAGCCAAATCGTTGCCGGTTTTTATTTTCCAGTAGGAGGCGAGCGCCTGGTCGGCGGCGGGGTTTTTTTGAGTTGATCGGAGGAGCTCGAGGGTTTCCTGGATGGCTTCGTCCTCGTGGCCGGAGGCATCGAGGGATTGGACGATCATTTGCTGGCAGGCGAGGGCGAACTCGCTCGCCGGATATTGTGCGAGAAACTGCCTGCCGGCTTCGATGGCCGGCTCGTAATGTTTCATGCGGAAAAGCAACTCGGTTGCCCGGAACAGAACAAAAGCTTGATCCTCGGGGGAGAGATCCAGCAATTTGAGACGCGAATAAATGCTGGCCGCTTGCTCGTATTGTCCGGCCTCGAAGTGGGTGTTCCCGATTTTGAGCATCGCCTCTCGGGTGTGGCTTTCGTTTTTCGAGTCCCCGCCCGCGCGGATAGACGCCGAGAGGACTTCGTAAAGCTTGTTGAGCGATCGTTTTTCTGCGCCGAGCTGCCTGTAAATCTCGGCTAAGCGCAGATTAACGAGCGGGACCTTGGTGGAGGTGGGCGCGAGGGTGATGAAGTTCTCATAAACCGCAGCGGCTTTGTTGAGGTTTACTTTGTTTTCGTCCAGATAGGTGGCAAATTCAAACAGGGCCCGCTCCTGGAGATCATCAGAGAGAGGCAGCGATAAAATATTTTTGAAGTAGGATTCGATGACCGAAGGCTCCCCCTTGGAGATCCCATTGGCAATCATTGCGAAAAGATCTTCGGCCTGCTTCCGGTGCTCTTCAATTTCCTCGTGAAGAGCATTTTCTGTAGCGCGGGTGGCCGCCTGCGGAGGGGGATCCCATGTGCGGAAATCTTCAGGTTCTGAGGGCAGTTCGGGCTCGACCGACATTTCGGGTGCGGGGGAGATCGTGGGCGCGGGCGAGATCGTGGG
>JBAXXX010000084.1:0-16734 GCA_037127695.1 Verrucomicrobiia bacterium
GGGTGGGAGGCTGGGTACTTTGCTGTTGGAAGGCTGGCGAGCCGGGAGCGGGGGCTGGCCTTGTGGGGTCGTTCAAGGCGGTCGGCCGGCTGAGGGGCTGGGCGCCGCCTTGCTTTTGGAAGGCCGGAGAGCCTGGGGCCGGGGAGGTTCCTGCCGGCGCATTGACGACGGCGGAGGGAACTTGAGGAGAGATGTTGGCAGAGGAACCTGCAGCCTGCTGCTGCGCGGCGGTCTCGGCGTAAGCGATGGTTGCGACCTGGCCGTTGACCCGGATCGTGGCGCGCATGTGGCGGGGGTCGGGGCCAGGGAGATACTCGACGAGCTCCATGTTCTGTTTGTTCGGAGTTTTCGAGAGCATGTGGCGGGTCTGGGTGGTTTTATCCAGAACGAAGACGAGAGGCTCGCCATCGAGCGCGACCGCCCCGGTCAGGGAAAACCGATCCGCCAGCGGCGAGCTTTCCTCGGCGGTTGGCAGGGAAAATGGCGACCTGTCCAAAAGGAACTGAAACGAGGAGATTTCCCGGGGCGCCGCCCAGGGCGCTCCTGACTGCCCGCCGGCCGCAGGGCACCCCCCGGCCGTGACCAGTGCAAAAAAAACCGCTCGGGAAAGTAATGTCATGGGCCGGTTGAGGACGCGGGAACATAATACTGGCGGACCTCCATGTCCACCAGCACATTCAGGGGCTCGGTATCGCTGCGAATCGTGATTTTCGGCACCGAGCGCCATGCGGCCGGCGACTGGAGAGAAAAGAGGAACCTTGTGACCCCGGCAAATGGCCCGGAAAGCTTCGCCTGAAGGGCCGCCGCAGTGCCCGATGCCACCTCGGCTGCCGGAAGAAGATTCTCCTCAATCACTTTGAGCCCGGCCTCTTCCGCAGAGCTGCGGAAAACTTTGAGCAGGCCGGTGCTTGCCTGGTCCGGGGTCGCCATCTGCGGCTGGTGGGCCTCCATCCACTCCCGGGCGGAACCGATGGCCGAGGCTCCCTCGAGCCAGCCATTGCCTTCCGCGATCTGGCTTTGCGCGGCCTCGATTTCCCGGATCACAGACGTGCGCCAGGACATCCAGGCGCGGGCGGCGAGGAGGTTTGCCGCCAGGAAGAGGGCCGCGCAGAAAAAAATCAGCAGGCGTCGTTCATTCGTTGCGAGCTGGCGCATCGGGTCGGGCTCCTTCCATTTCGAATCGGACTTTATTTTTTCCTGCAAGCTGCGGCTGGCGCGATGTCCAATCGTAGTCTTGCAAGACAGGGGATTTTTTCACGCGCTCGAGGAACTGGTAGGCCTGCGAGATATCTGCGGCTTCGCCAGCGAGGACGAGGCGACCGTGATCGAGCGAGAACTGCGTGAGGCGGACTTGCTCGCCCGGAAGCTCGGCAGCGGCCGCCGCGAGCTGATCGAGCGCAAAGTGCTGCGGATTCACTGCGGCTTCGAACTCCTTCCATTCCGACATGAGCTTCCTCGCCTCGCCGGCGGCCGGCGCGCGCCCGGCCGCTTCGGATTTCAACTTTCTGAGCTGGATCGTCTTCCATGCCAGGTCGCCGCCGAGGGCTGCCAGGATGAGGAGGTAGGCGGCAGCGGCCAGGCTGGCAAGGACGGCGAAGCGCTTCCATGTCGCGCGCCTCTCGTTCGCCCGCCGCGCGGCAGGGGGCATGACGCTCGCCAGGACCGCTGGGATCTTCGGGGGCGGAGCCGGCGAAATCAGCTCGACCTCGACCCGCAGCGCCGCCGCCAAAGAAGACCGGTCGTCCTCCGAGAAATTTCCGATGAGCCGGATCGCTGCCGGGAGCCCCGGGATGACATCCTCCGCCCGCAGGCGAAGGGCAAGCCGTGTGAGCAGCCCGCAGAACGCCGGGCCTGGGGAGGGTTCCCCGCTCGCGGAAAATGTGACGCACCTCCCGCTGCGATAGAATCCGAAGCAAAGAAAACCGGACTCCCGCCAGACAGCGACGTCCGCCGCGCCGGGGTCGAGAAGCCGGGCCGGAATGTCGTAAAAACCAGCTTTTGAGAAATAGGCAGCCGCCACGGAATCATCTCCGACCGAGAGGGCGAGGATCAGTGAGCGCCCGCCGGAGGATTCGACCGGGAGCGTGCGGACCTCGGCGTCGCGGCGGACGAGATGCCTTCCTGCAAGCTCGAGCTCGGCGAGCTCGCAGGGATCTCCGCCGCCGGCCACCCACAGAGGCACGGCCATGACGCTGCGAGTCGGGAGCGCCAGCAGAAGGTTCGGCGCAGAGGCGACGGATTTCTCCGTGGGCTCACGCTCGCATTTCGGCGCGGATTTTTCCGGGAACCTCCAGAGCTCCCACCCGTCGGCTCCCGGGAAGAGAACAGATTCCGGCGCGCTCATTCCTCCTCCCAGCTCATGACCTTGCCTCCGCCGTTTTCTGGCGCGATGGCGATGATCCGATGTTTCGTTCCGCCGCAATACCCCGTGCTCTCGATCCGCCGCACCCCGCCCGCGACATCAAAAAACTCCCCGAGCAGCTCGAGCGCGCGCCCGCCAGCGCCAATGAGCCCGGCGGCCGCCTCGATGGATTCGAATTTAACGTCATCCTCGCTACCCTCGACGGCATCCGGCCCGGCACGCAACTCGAAAAGCGCGCGGCATTGCTCGGGGGTCAGCCCGGCAAGGCTGGTCAGGACCGGCTCCCCGGCATGCTGGATGTTGATTTTCCCGCTGTGCCAGGTCGTGAAGGAGCCCTGCCAGCCTTCGTGCGAAGCCAGGACCCGGTCCATCCCGAGGATGGATTCCATCTCGCGGATGTTGATGAGCGGGCGGTTGGCGGGAAATCCGGCGCGCCCGACCGCCTCGTATTCGCCCCTCTCGGCTCCGGCCAAAGATCGGAAGTCGTCCGCGTCAATCCAATCCGCCAGGCCGTCAACCGCCGCGTCGCGCAGCCGGGAATCCACCCCCCAGGCATCAAAAAGAAGCAGGAAGATGTCCCGCTGGTTTTGCGCGATCCAGAAGTTCGGGTTGATTTTTCCTGACTCGTCAGAGAGCCGGACCTCGAACCCCTCGGACTCTTTGTCGCCGCTGCGCAAAAGGGGATCGCCCGGCTTGACGGCCGGGTTCAGGCCGATGGCGATGCCGCTGAGCGCGAGCTGCCGGGCGCGGAAAACTCTCTCCGCACGGCCCTCGTCGCCGATCCAGCTGCCCACCACTCCCGCGACGAGCACGACCAGGGCAGACAGGAACGCGATGCTCCAAAGCACAAGCGGGAGGGCGATGGCGCGGTTCGTCCGGATCATGGCGTTGGGGGTAGCGCAGCCGCTGCGGCGAGCGGTGGGATCCAGAACTGCGCGTCAATTTTCGAGCCCCCCATATCGCGCGCTTCCAATTCAAGCCGGGCCGTGAGCGGGCGGCCGTTTTCAGGCGGCCACTCGTCCTTCCATTCCCCGTTTGCGAAGAACGACCACTTGACCCGCTCGACCCGCGGGAGGAGCGGGATCCAGCCATTGCCGGCTTTCAGGCGCTCGAGCTCAGGGCCGGACAGGCCGCGCGGCACGAGAAGTAGAGACATCGTGCGGGATCCGTCGGCGCGCGGCCGCGCGGCCAGGATCAGCGAGCCGCCGCCCAGGCTGGGAACGCCAAACACCCCCGAGGCCGCTTCAAAAATCACCTCCGGAACCGCCGCGCCGGACGCCGCTTTCGAAAACCGAAGCTGGACCCTGCCCTCGCGCGGCAGGCGCAAAAACGCATCGCGAGTGACGTGGAGGAAGGCGACCATCCGCCGCACCGCCGCCTGCTCGGACAGGGTCGCCTGGCTCGCCTCGCCCGCCGCTGCGGCGATCGCATACACCGCGCCGACAAGCAGCCCGAGGAGCATCAGTGCCAAAATCACCTCGAAAAGCGTGAAGGCGGAGGACGTTTTTAGTTTTCGGCTTTCCCTTTCGGAGAGGAGGCGACCGGCTGGAAGCCGGATCGTCCCACACGCTGGAAGCGTGCGCTCCCTCTTGCCTCTTCCCTGAACGCTGGCCCACTGAAAACTGAAAGCTTTTCTGGTCATGGTTTGTAGATCAGGATCTCTGCGGATTCCCTGCCTTCCTTCCCCCGGCCCCAGTCGGCCGTGACCTTGAGCTTCCAGAGCCCTGGGACAAGCGTGCCGTTGGTGGTTTTCGCCTCGAAGACATTCAGGGTTTCCTCGACCCGAACCCCGCCGTTGTCACGGGCCTCGATGACTCGCTTCCCTTTGAGCGGAGGATCCGACATAGCTGCGGCCAAGCGGGACTCCAGCACGATCCGCGCCAGCGCCCGCTCGCGCGCCTCGAACGCCGCCTGCACCGCGCTGTCCAGCGCCATCGCCAGCCCGGTCACAGCAATCGCAAAGACGCCAAGCGCCAAAAGAACCTCGAAAAGCGTGAAGGCGGAAGTAGTGGAAGGTCCGCGAAACCCCTCCTTGGCCCTCCGCATTCCGCATTCCGCATTCCGCATGCTACTCCTCCAGGACCAGCCCGGTGAGCGGGTCGATGGCCATTTCCAGCGACTCCTTGCCCCCTGAAATCCGCAGGGTCAGTGGCTCGCAGATCCCCGCGCTGTTGAACCCCCAAAATTCGGTTTTCTCCGGCTTGCGGAACCGGGAATCCGTCATCCGGCGGACCTCCAGCTTCCAGCCTTTGGGCAGGCGGACTGGCGGGACGGATTCGATTTCCGGGAATACGCCGTTTTCCTGTATGGCGATCCGCCGCGCCTCGTTCTGCTCGGCGGCGCTGGTGCGGACGCTTTGGGCTGCGCCCGCGATGGCATCCGCGATTTCCTCTCCGTCGGTCTTCCCGAAAGAGTTTGCCAGGTAGGGGACAGAGACCCCCACCAGCACCGCAATAATGCCGAGAGCCAGAAGGACCTCCAGGAGGGTGTAGCCGGCGACCCTAATTGGAGGGCGAGCCATTATTCTCTTTCCCAATGTCGTCGCCACCTTCCTTGCGATCCGGCCCGAGAGAGTAGAGATCGAAGCCTCTGGGGTTGTTCCGACCAGGGTTGCGATAAATATATTCCTCTCCCCAGGGATCGAGAGGGACCGATTTCATCAGCTGCTTCCATTTGCGGGGCTTCGGGTCAGTCATCGGCTGCTGGACAAGCGCCTTCAGCCCCTGCTCGGTCGTCGGCTTCCTGTTGTTGAGCATCTCGTAGGTGCCAAGCTGCATCGAGATCGCCAGGATGTCGCTTTCGACCCGCTGATCCTTCGCCACATCAATGTTGCCGACCAGCATGTAGATCGCCGACCCCACCAGCACCGCGATGATGCCCAGCACGAGCATGATCTCAAAAAGCGTGTAGCCGCAGGCATTTCCGAGGTGGCGCGATGGATGCTTCACTGCCCGGGAGCCTCGCTCAACCGGAGGGGTTCTTCAAGCTCAATCCGACAGCTCAATCCGCCCGCCCGAACCCGCACCCTGGATACCCGGCAAGCTGGCAGAGGATGGCAGAGGATGGCAGAGGTGCTTCCGCAAATATGGATGACGGAGAAAAATCCCGCGCTAAATGATAAACTCAATCTCATCCTCATGGAGCTGCACCATCACCGTAGGACCGGATTTCTTTGCTTTTTTATCCATCCGCTGCTGGACCTGCTCGCCGCGCACCAGCAGGGTGTCGGGCGGGATGGTTTTCATCAGGAAGACATTCGCTCCGATCGTGCTGCGGGCTCCGATCACGGTATCTCCGCCGAGGATGATTCCGTTCGGGTAAATCGTGACGTCGTCCTCGACTTTCGGGTGGCGCTTGAGGCCCTTGATGATCTCTCCGGAATCATCTTTCTGGAAGCTGCGCGCCCCCAGCGTCACCCCGTGATAAAGCTTCACGCGCTCGCCGATCTCGCACGTCTCGCCAATGACCACCCCCGTCCCGTGATCGATGAAAAAGTGGGATCCGATGCGGGCTCCCGGGTGGATGTCAATCCCTGTCCGGCTGTGCGCCCACTCGGTCATCATCCGGGGAATCAGCGGTACTTCGCTGCGATAGAGGATGTTGGCGGAGCGCTGGATGGCGATGGCCTCGAGGCCAGGGTAGGCGAGCACGATCTCCTCCAGGCTTCGCGCCGCCGGATCGCCGGCATAGGCGGCCTCGACATCGGTTTTCAGAAGGAACCGCACCGCAGGGATCCCCTGGATGAACTTTTCCGCGATCGCCACCGCCCGCAGGCGGATGGCCTCTGGATCTCCGGATCCTTCCCGCAGGCTCACCGCAATTTCCGGCTCAAGCCGGTCGGAAATCTGGTCGATGATTTCCTGGGCCGCCGAAGGCAGCTCCTCCGAGGACACCGCATCATCCGAGAAAAACCCTGGAAACAGGAGGTGAAGAAGGTCTTCGCACAGGATCGAGATCGATCGCTTGGAGGGCAGGTTCGCCCGGTCAAGGTGGTTGATTCCCCCCACCTCGCGATACGAGTGCAGGATCGGGCCCAAAAGGTGTTTTCGCATAGGTGAAACGAGTGATGGAAACGAGAATGTCACCCATCTCATATTTGAACGCCCACAGCAATGGTTCGATCGTGAAAAACCGAAAATAATTTCTGTTTTTTCTATGGACTCAATAACGACTACTGATATCGTAATTAAAAATCTAATCACCTGCCGCTGTTGTCGGGACCCAGGCAGGAACACAGAATATTCTATGGAAGGAACCTTCTTTACATTCAGGCGGCACGCGTGGCAGAGCCAGGGGGTCGCGCCTTCACGACACGGTTTACAGAACGATGTGTCGAGTCGTATTTCTTCGCGCATTCCAGTTCCGCAGCAGATGATGAATCCATCGCGGGTTGACGGAGTCACCCCCCTCCACGTGATCGAGCTGCTGTTCGAGACGGACGCTCGGCTTGTGGACGTCCGCGAGCCAAGAGAATTTGCAAGCGTCAGCATCCGGGGCGCGGTCTGCCTGAAGCGGGCGGCGCTCGAGGCGGCCATCGAGGGCCATTTTCCGGATCGCGGGACGAGAGCGATCTGCTACTGCAACGATGGGGGGGCATCGGTGCTGGCTGCCGACGCTCTCCGCAGCATGGGCTATCGCCACGCCGGATATTTAATCGGAGGACTGCGGCAGTGGATTCAGGAGGGGCTGCCGGTCATCCGCAGGGAGCGGTTTGACGACTGAGGGCGGACGCTCTTTGCGTGCGCAGAATCCGTCAGCTGGCGAATCCTTGGACGACGGAGACGATGGAGAGGGGCACCTCGTTTTCAAACGTCATGTCAATGTCTCCTGCGGCGGCCAGCTTTTTCACGTGTCGGAGCAGGGCGGCGTCCGGTTTCCCTTCCGTGACTGGGAAAAACTCCACTTGTTTGCGGGCGAGCTCCGTCACGTCGATGTAGTGTTTGAGGAGGGAGCTCCAGGCTTTTTTTACATGGGACCAGTGGGGGAGCAGCAGGAGGAATCGCCCGCCTGGCTTGAGGGCCCGGCGGGACTCTGCGATCGAGCGGATGACCAGAGCGGACCCGTCATCGCCGCCATGGGTCGCCACGCGCATCCCCTGGGAAAGCCCCCAGTCGCCGCCATCCGGGTAGGGAACGGCCGGGGGATGAACCGTGATCACATCGAATTCACCGTCGGCAAACCGATCATAAAGGCTGGAGTATACCACTTCGACGGCCACGCCGTTGCGCTCCGCATTTCGCCGTGCGGCCGCAAGGGCTGACTCGTTGATATCCGCCACGACGACGCTTGCGCCACTGACGGATTTTGCGACCGCGATGCCGACCACACCGCTTCCAGTGCAGGCGTCCAGCACGCGCTCGCCGGGGCGGACCAGCTTGGAGGCATGCTCGGCCAGCAAGAAGCTGGCGGGCTTGGGCGCGTAAACATCCGCGTCGTCGGTTTCAAATTCCAGGCCGTGCCAAAGGATTGGCGGGTTGGTTGCTATCATCATATTTTATCGAATGTTGCGGGTTTTAGGCTTCTGATTTTTTAACTGGCGGAGCGGGCGGGCGAAAAGTTTCCAGCGTGCCCTCCGGGATGGCCGGATAAGTTTTCAAGCTCTCATGGAATTCCCGGATCGCTGCCAGGCAGAGGTTCATCACCCAGGTGTTTCTGAGGGTCTCCTCCGGGTATTCCTCCTTGGGATCTTTGGTGAGGTTGAAGAGTTTCGGGAGGGTGAGTTTGACGGGCGTGCTGAACCAGTCTTGGGTCTCCTCGTAAAACGCGAGCTTCCAGTTCTTCCATTTGACCGCCTCCAGGCGATCCGCCACGAAGGCCAACACCGTATTCCTGTTGGAGGTGAGCTTGCGTCCGAAAAGGAAGTCCGTCTGGTCGACGCCGTCGATCGCTCGGTCTGTCGGAATCCTTGCTCCGGCGATCTTTGCGAGCGTGGTGAAGGTATCGATCTGGTGGACAAGCTCGTTGCTGACGCCGCCTGCGGGAATCCGGCCCGGCCACCGGATGAGAAACGGCACGCGAAGCGACCCCTCCATATGCGTGAAATAGTAGCCGCGCCAGGGACCGGATGAGCCCTGCCAGGGCCATGTGGGATCCGGTCCATTGTCGCTGGTAAAGACAACAATCGTATCGTCGCGAACGCCAAGGCTGTCGATCGCGTCGAGAATCTGGCCTAGACGCCAGTCGGTTTCGACGACGGAGTCCGCGAAGTCCCCATTTCCTGTCTTTCCTTCGAAATCCGGATGAGGGGTCGTCGGCAAATGAACCTGGGTCAATGGCACATATGCGTAGAAGGGTTTCTCCTCCGCAACGCTGCGCGCCATGAAGTCGATGGTCCGGCGGGTAATTTCTGCATCCAGCAACGGGCGCTGCTTCAGATCGTATACTTCCCGCTTCCGGCTCGTCTCGCCTTTGCGGCCCTCCATGATGTGCTGCGGTTCGACTCCGGACTCTGCAAAACCTGGGGTATCGGGCCAGAACACCTCATCCGTCGTGCGTGGGATTCCCCACCACTCGTCGAAGCCCTGGTCGTTTGGGAAACGTCCGTCGACGCTGCCGAGGTGCCACTTCCCGAAATGCGCTGTCCGGTAGCCTGCGTCCGAAAGCAGCCGGGCGATCGTCACCTCCCAGGGATTCAGCCCCTGAGCAGCAAAATCGGCGATCGCCGGGTTGCCGATCGGCACGGTGAGCGTGCCGGACCGGTAGGCGTAGCGCCCGGTGAGGGTGGCCGAGCGGCTCGGCGTGCATTGGGCCTCGACATTGAAATTGGTTAGCCGCAGCCCTTCCTGGGCCAGGCGGTCGGCCCGCGGGGTGGGGGCACCGCGGAGCTCTCCGCCCCCGTAGCTGCCCAGCTCCCCATAGCCAAGGTTGTCGGTCAGGATGTATACGATGTTGGGTTGGGTGCTTCTGTTCATAGTATTTAGCTAAGCGGGCATTCCGGCAGCCTCTTTGAGAAAGGTATTGCGGTAGGTTGTGGCGTCGTGGGGGGCTTTAAAATCGCGGCCGAGGGAGCCGAGGGTTTCTTCCCGTACCAGGGCCATGCAATGTTTCTTCATGCGCATCAACTCGGGCGACACCAGCATGTCGAGCGTGCGCGGGCGTGCCAGCCCGACGGGAATCATTTCTTTGAGGCGCCCCGGACGGCGGGTCAGCACGGCCACGCGCGAGCCAAGGAAGACCGCCTCATCGATGTCGTGCGTGACGAAGAGGACGGTCATCTGATATTCGCTCCAAACCTCGAGCAGCAGCTCCTGCATCATCAGGCGCGTCTGCGCGTCGAGAGAGCTGAAGGGTTCATCCATGAGCATCACGCGCGGCTTGTTGACCAGCACGCGTGCCAGGCCAACCCGCTGCTGCATGCCTCCGGAGAGCTGCGTGGGATAGTGGCCGCCGAATTCTGAGAGGCCGACCTTGGCGAGGATCTCTTCGCGCAGGGACTGGCGCTCCGGCCGTGATACGCCTCGAAGACGAAGGCCGAAGTCCACATTCTGGCGCACGGTTTTCCAAGGAAAAAGGGTAGGCTGCTGAAAGACCACTCCACGGTCGGATCCGGGCTTGGTCACGGCCTCGCCATCTACGAGGAGGGTGCCGGCGTATGGTGGCTGGAACCCCGCAACCGTGCTGATCAAGCTGGATTTGCCGCAGCCGGAGGGTCCCAGAATCGAGAGGAACTCGCCGCCCCCGACGCTCAGCGAGAGATCTTTGAGCGCGATGACGGCGTTGAGCCCGGTTCCGAAGGCCAGAGTCACATCCTTGAGCTCAAGGCTTCCGGGGTTCATCGCTGATGCCCCATGTGCCTGTGCCATGGCATGAGCTGAGCGCCCAGAAGTTTCACCAGCAAGCTCGACGTCATGCCGAGGACGCCAATGACGAGCATCCCGACGACGATGTCCGAATAGTTCTGCAGGGTGTAGGCCTCCCATGTGAAATAGCCCACCCCGAAGCGCCCGGCAACCATCTCGGCTGTGACGACCAGAAACCAGCTGATCCCCATCCCGATGCTCAGCCCGGTCACGATCGAGGGGAGGGAACCAGGGAAAATAACTTCGGTAAAGATATGCCAGTTTTTTGCGCCGAGTGTTTGCGCGGCGTAAACCAGCTTTCGGTCCAGGTTTTCCACCCCGTGCACGGTGCTGAGCAGGATGGGGAAGAGGGCGCCGATGAAGCAGATAAAGATCATGCTTTGCTCGGAGGTTGGGAACATGAGGATCGCCAGCGGGATCCAGGCCACCCCGGGGATCGGGCGCATGAGCTCGAGGGGGGTGACCAGAATATCTTTGACGAGCCGGGACCGCCCGATCGCCAGCCCGAGCGGAACCGCCACCAGGGCGGACAGCCCAAAGCCGACCAGCACCCGCCGCACGCTGTTGATGACATGGTGCGGGGCCTTGGGGGACAGAACAAATTCCGCTGCCGACTTGGCCACGGTGGTTGGCGGGGGCACAAAAGCGAAGTTGATGATGAAGCGCGACTTCGTGGCGGAGGCCACCTGCCACAGGCCCAGAAAGGCAATCAATGCGACCGTCCGGATCGCGATGCGGCGCAATCCGGGCAGGCCCCTCCAGGCGAGATTCGGCGCTGCCTCGATCTCCTCTGAAGCAATTTCCGTATTCATGTCCGCCTTGGCTGAGTGCCGCTTGAGCCGCTAGCGGGAGGCCTTGGCCGGGCGCGGTTCTGTGCCCGGCTTGCGGGCGTCGGAATAGGCAACCACTTCGCCGCCGTGCTCTTTGGCCCACGCTTCGGCCTTCGGCTTTTCCAGGAACGCCGCCAAATTCCTGCCAGACCGGGCGTACCAAACTTTGTCTGCAAAAAGCTTCAGTCCGGTCTCGCGGTCGTGGACGAATGTGACGCGTGCCGTTTTCCCTTCCTTCTCCAGCTGAGCGAGGGCGTCAAATGTTCCACGCACGCTTTTATAGAGGCGCACCTTGCTCTCGCCGGTCACCCAGATCTGGCCTGCAGCCTTAGGATCGGTGATTTTTTCCCCGGAGGCGAAATCTTTTCCTGCCAGCGGAAGCGGGCTGTAGTCCTTGAGCCGGGCATCGTAGTCATAGCCGAATTCCTTGGCGGCCTGGCGGATGAACCGGTCGTCGACGAACTTCGAAATGTCGAGATCCTGGTCGACTTTTTTCAGGACTTTTGCCGTTTCGGCCGCCTGCTTGATCGCCGCGACAAATTCCGGCTTCAGCGTGTAGTCCCTCGATTGGATCCCCTGCGGTCCGTGAAACGCATAGTAGACTTCCGGCTCGATGCCCGTCCACTTTGCCAGCTTCTCGCTGTAGCCTTCGGGATCTTCGCGGTAAAGGCGATCCGCTTCCAAGGTGGCTTTCAGGTAGGCCACGACAATTTCTGGATGCTTTTCCGCGAAGTCCGAGCGCGTCTGGATGCCATGGGTGGTCGTGACCTTCGTCGAGCTTCCATCATAGATTTTCCGGGCAAATCCCCGAAACGGGAACAGCTCGCCAAATGGCACGAAGTTGGCGTGCGCGTCGATTTGTCCGGCCTTGAGCGCGGAGCCCGCCACTTCCGGCGTCTGGTTGATGATCGTGACATCCTTGTTTGGATCCCAGCCCAAGTCCTGTATCGCCCGCAGCAGCATCGCGTGGGCTGTGGAAACAAACGGAACCGAGATGGTCTTTCCTTTCAGCTCGGATAGCGATTGCACGGGGGAGCCCGTCGGCACCAGGATCGCATTGCCCGCACCGCTGATCCCCCCGGACAGCGTGGCGATGTAAAGCGAGCGAACCGAAGTGCCGGCCTTATCGAAGGCGATGGCCCCGATGACCGAAGGAAAATCCGCCATCTGGACAATGTCGAGCTGGTTGTTCAGGATCTTGCTGTTGAGCTGGCCGCCCGTGGGCTGGCTCTCCCATTGGATGTCGTAGACAACATCCCGATACTTGCCGTCGTGCGGAAGATACTTCTCCAGCAGCTTCAGCTCGCGCACAAGCGGGCCGCCTGCCGCGCAATTGATCGTCGTATCCTGCGTGCCAATGGCAACCCGGATGGTTTCCGCCGCCCACACGCCCTGCACCGAGAGCGCCGAGAGCAGCATAGCCAACGCGCCGCGTATTTTTCTTTTCCCGGAGAGCAGCTTGCCTTTGTTCCTCGGGATGTTGTTAGGGATGGTTTTCATGAATAGGTGAGCGTTCAGAATGTCACGCCGGCCTGGAACCCGAGGACCGTCGCGTTTGGTGTCTGGCCGGCGGCTCCGGGGCGGATGATGTATTGCAGCGAAGGCTGGACATACGCCCACTTGTTGATCTGCACGCGGTAGTCCAATTCCAGCACTCCCTCGTATTCCTGGATCGGGCGGCCATTGGCCTCATCGGCGCTCTGCTTGTCGGCGCTGTAGCTTCCGTAGGCGATGGCCGCGCCAATCTGGTCGTTGTCGCGCCCGGGGATCAGCCCTTTATAAACCAGCCCGGTCTGGAAATAAAACGGGATGGTGTTATTGAACTGCGGCGCGAAATTGATCAGCGAGAAAAGCGATAGCCCTTGGTCGCTCAGCTTGGGCTTCGAGACGACCGCCTTCTTGCCGTCGGATGGCCCCTTGCCCAGCGGGGCCGCTTCTTCAGGGGAGGGCTCACGGAAGAGCATCTGGTCGGCCTGCCAGTAAAGAGCGACTTTCTGGTCAGCTTTTTCGCCGGCAAACGACGTGTTTTCGACGCCCCAGTAAATGAACCCGGCGGCATAGCGGCCGGGCAGCTTTGCCGGGCCAATCTTGGGAGTTACCCCGGTTTCCCCCAGAAAATAGAGGCCGTTCAGGTTCGGGTTGATCCGGTAGCCCGCGAAATCCAGCCCGTGGTTGTCGGTGGAGGTCCCCTGCGGAATCGCGAGATAAAGCCCGGCCTGCGCATAATACCAATCCACCGGCTTCACCTTCAGATGCCCGCCCCACGCCGAGTAGCTGCCCCCCCAGGGGATCCCGTTGGCGCCGAACCCCCGACTCGACGTAAACGAGTTGTTCAGGAAAAACTTGTTCAGCGGCTGAGTGAGGAAGTGGTCGGTCGGATTCTGCCACCCGCCGGATACCGTCAGCAGCTCCTTCACTCCAAAAAGTTCGGGCGTCGTGTAGCTGGCATAGGCGTTCTGAAACCGCCAGAGCCGCCCACCCTGGAACGTGCTGGGCGCAAAGTTTCCGCTCGCCCCCACCCACTTGTTGACGCCAGCCCCGCCGCGGTAGCGCACGTCCGAGAAGAACGTGAGCCCCTCGAGCCCCTCGGCCCCGGTGAGCTTTGCCGCATCGACCAACACCCGAAACTTTAACTCGTCGTCATACCCGAACCGCTGCTCCAGCCCGCCCCCGACATCCCATAGGAAATTCGCCTTCCACTCCCCGCTGAATGCCACCCCGTGGTCAACGAGCGTTTCTCGCGCTCCAAACCAATTTCCCGTGGCATATTTCCCCTCCCACCAGTTCGAAACCTGGTTTTCCGCACGGCCGATCCCAATGGTTCCGACCAGCCCGATCACGAGCAGTCCCTTCTGGATAGATATTTTCATGGATGTCATTTATTAACGGAACGAATCTACTGATGTAGTCGTCATTATTGGTTGTTCTGCTTTTCTCCTCCGGTGATCCGGCCGGCAAATTCTTGATCTGGCACGTTCCGAATCCGGTGGGTTTTCCGAATCTCAGCAATCTCTCTCTCGTGGAGCGCTACCTCAACCGACCCGAAAGAAATCTCGCGAATCGCCTGCTGCTCCGCCCCGCTTATCTCTCGTCCGGTGGGCTATGGCTTTCAATTCATATACGACAACTATGATCGCTAATAAATGCCTGTCAACATGTCTTCTGAAAAATAATGACCGGTTGCTAGAGAGAATTTTCCCGGAGGCTTTGCCGAAGCCCAAGGGAGGCCAAAGGGTTTCGCTACTTCATGAAATTCAGAAACGGGGAGATCAGGAGCAGGAGGCCAGTGATGGCGATGAGGGCGAGCGGCGGGGTGCGGTAGCGCGCGAGCGCGGGAACCCGCAAAACGAGCCAGACCGGGATCAGGCAGCCGATCAGCCCGAAAATCGGGCTGCAGATCGAGGTGAAGTTGAGGACAGGGATCTGTCTCATGACAACAAACCAGGCGAGAGCGACAAGGAAGAGCCGAATCCCCCAGTCGATCCGCCGGCGCGGAAGGGATTCGTCTGGAAGGAACCGCCGCAGCACGTTCAATAGCAGCCCGCGGCAGGCCTCTTCAAACCCAAGAAAAACCCCAAAAAAGGCGGTCGTGACGGCGAAGAGGTTCAGGATGACCCCGAGGACGGTGGCGAGCCCGTGCGGAAACACCTGCGCAGCCAGGGCCAGGGCGGAAATATTTTCGCGGTAGGCGAGGGCGGCATCGTCATACCCGAGGGCCAGAGTGAACGAGATCGCGTAAAAAAACACCGTGACGAAAAGGATGCCGAACGCGATGTTCATCGCCCGAAGCGCCTTGTGCTGCGCCACGGCGAGCGACTTTCCCCTCGCCCGATAGGAGATCGCCATCGGGCTCAGGGTCTGCAAAAAAAGGATGGAGGTCAGGGTGAACGGCAGGGTGACGATAGCCTCCCTGAGGAACGTGCTCCAAGGTGGAAGCGCGCCAATGTTTGCCGGATTCCAAAGGCGGATCATCGACAGGCCGAGAAAAGCCACGATGCCGAGCTTCGTCAGCACGAGCACCGTGGAGATTTTGAAAAGAAATGCCTCCCCGCGCGAGGCCAGCAGCACGAGCGCCCCAATCAGCGCAAGCGGGTAGAAGGGATTTCTTGAAAGCAGGCCGGAGGTCGCCCCGAACGTGTGCAGATACGACGCGCTGTCGTTCGTGATCGCCGTCGAGTAAACGAACACCCAGATGGTCAGCATCACAAAATAGAGCAGCCCGATCACGATGCCCCAGTTCTTTCCCAGATATCCGGAAATGACCTCCGGGTAGTCGCAGCACCGGTCTGACGCGATGACCGTATTGATGAAGAGGCGCTGGAAGAGATACAGCGCCGGATACGCGATCGCCGCCGAGGCCAGAAAAACCCAGAGGCCAACCATGCCGGCCTGCACCGGCAGAAAAACGATCCCCGCCCCGATCGCCATCCCGATGCTCAGGATGATCCACCCGAAATCCACCGCGTCAAACCGCGTCGCCTCCCTCCATTCCTCCACAGAAAACCCGCCGCGTTCGGGCGTTCCCGCGCCGCAGTGAAAAAAACTTCGGGCTGAACGGAATCGCTCGTCATATATAGGCGACTAGTCGAATCGTCATTCGGTGTCAATCGTTTTTCTGCGAACCCATGCCGCCGCGCTCGATTCCAAGAGCCCCACCCCTGAACGCTCCGAACTACCGCCTGCCATCTGTCAAGGCACCCCTGATCCGCGCGCAAGCGTAAAAAATGGAGGGTGGTCGCCCTCGGCCACCTTGCCGTGCAGTCCGAGGGTGGCTCCTGCCCCATCCCTCATCTATCGTTTGTCGTGCCGTCCTCCCTGCGGACAGCGTTCTTGTCCGCAGATTTTTGGCGCCTCTGGGAACCAATCCCACCGGTGCAGAAAAACATCTGGAAATTTCTTTGACAGACGTATTGAAACAATAGACGATCAATCAAGTCGCACTAGTTCCGGCCTCCTGATTTGTTGCCCCGGTAGCAAACAGGGGGACAAGGGCGCAAAAATTCTACCAGCACAACTATTCCAATGAGCAATAACAACACACTGAGCCTCGGTCCGATTGCCGCGCGCAATCTCAGCACCGCAACCGTCACGATCCCCCAGTGGGACTACATCACTCCCCGGTGGCTTCTGCACCTCCTCCCCTACGTCAATGTGGACGGCGGAGCTTACCGGGTGAACCAAGTCAAGGAGCGGACAGGGAAGGGCGGAGGCCTTCTTCCCGAGCTGGCAACCGTCGGCGGCGGAGAAAACCAGCTTCCGACCACGTTTGTGGACTACGAGGAGAGCCCCCGCGAATACGAGCTGAGCGCGATCACCACGGTTTTGCACACGCACGCCCGGATCACCGACCTCTACAACAACCAGATCGACCAACTCCGCGAGCAGGTCCGCCTGACTGTTGAGGCGGTCAAGGAGCGCGAGGAGCATGAGCTCATCAACCATCCGGAATTCGGTCTTCTCAAGGAGGTCGCCCCGCACCAGCGGATCTCGACCCGCAAGGGGCCTCCGACCCCGGACGACCTCGACGAGTTGCTGACGCTGGTCTGGAAGAAGCCCGCATTTTTCCTTGCCCATCCGCGTGCGATTGCAGCGTTTGGCCGCGAGGCCACGCGCCGGGGCGTGCCGCCGGTGGTCGTCCACCTGTTGGGCTCGCCCTTCATCACCTGGCGCGGGGTGCCGCTCATCCCTTCCAGCAAGCTGCCGATTGGGGAAGGCGACAAGACGAGCATCCTGCTGCTGCGTG
>JBAXXX010000085.1:0-16675 GCA_037127695.1 Verrucomicrobiia bacterium
ACCCGAAAAAACAGGCAAGTCAATATACGAAATAGCAGATGTTACGTGATACTAGAGGGAAACCAGTGCTGGTTCTCCAGCGGCATCGGGGATGCCAATCGGGAGGCCGTTCTCGCCATAGAGCACATCGAGCAGATGTGCGAGTCCATGAGATAACGCGCGGGCGGAAAAAGTCTGTCTGCGCTGGGCAGGCATTTTTTGAGCTATCAGGTGGCGGCAGCCGGAAAACTTTTCAAAGCTGCCGGATTCTCCGACAAAAATACCGGGCGAATGATGCGCTTGTTTCTGGGAACCAGTCCTGTCATTGTCCGGCACATGTCCGAGGAGATACTTCCACAGTCCCGCGACCGCTTTTTCCGCCATGCGATGTCCCTGCCGCTGGTTGCGCGTCAGTTTCTCGAAACGTGGATGCCTGCGGCATTTCTGCCACTGGTCGATTGGGCGTTTATTTACCACCACTCGCCGATGCGTTACGGCACACGCCAAGTGGCACATCAGTCCCGACACGCTGTGCCTCTTGCGGATAATGCGACTCTCCATATCCCATCACCACCATCCTCAAAACCGAAGCAATCATGGAGGAATCAGACCTAAAGGGTATGAAAACAATTCTCCCGATAAAAGCTCCTTTGAGGGTAGCTCTGCTCATCGAGACATCCAACGGATATGGGCGCGGGCTTTTGAAAGGCATCTCCCACTACATCCGAGAGCATGAGCGCTGGCAGGTTTACCTCTGCGATCAGGATTGGGGAGCCTCGCCCGACTTTGCGCTGCGGCGATGGAAGGGGGACGGCATCATTGCCCGGATCGAGACTCCAGCCATCGCTACGGCATTGCGCGGGGTCAAAATCCCGACCGTGGATGTGAGTTCGTCGCGGCTGATGCCGAAGATTCCTTGGTTTGAAAACGACTACCCCGCGATCGCAAAGCTCGCCATGGAACATTTCACCGCCCGCGGGTTCAAGAGGTTTGCCTTCTGCGGTGACAAAAGATATCAATGGGCCCAGTGGATTCGGGACCATTTTACCAGCATGGTGCGTGCGGCGGGTTATCCCTGTTATGTGATCGAGCCCAATTGCCACTCAGCCCTTGGAAACGAGAGCGAGCTACAGGAAATCACGGCATGGGTCAAAAGCCTTCCCAAGCCGATCGCCTTGCTCGCGTGCAACGACTTCGCGGGGCGGGGTGTGTTGGAAGCCTGCCGCATCGCATCCATCCAGGTGCCCGACGAAATTGCGGTATTGGGACAGGACAACGACGAGGTGTTTTGCGAGCTTTCAACGCCTCCGCTCTCCAGCATCCAGCAAAACAGCGCGCGTATTGGCTATGAGGCAGCAGCGGGTCTTGTCGGCCTCATGCGTGGCGAGACGCTCAGCAACGAGGGAATCTTCGTGCCGCCGATCGGAATCGTGACGCGCCAGTCAACCGATGTCCTTGCGATCGAGGACCGGAGCGTCGTCCAAGCTGTCCGATTTATCAGGGAGCACGCATGCGAAGGGATCAACGTGAAAGATGTCCTGAAAGCGATCCCCCAGTCGAGGAGGCTCTTGGAAAGCAAATTCCGGAAGGTCCTCGGCCACACCCCTCACGATGAAATTCTCAATATCCAGCTCGCCAAGGTGAAGCTGCTCCTTGTGGAAACGGATCACTCGATGGAATCGATTGCCGAACGCACCGGGTTTAATTACGTCGAGTATCTGAGCGTCGCTTTCAAGAGGATCTTCGGAATGCCTCCCAGCGAGTATCGCAAACTCAACCGCCGCTGACAATCGGGAGAACGCCTTCTGGCAGATCTTTACCAGGATAAATCACAGGGACGCGGCTCAGATTGCAGAAGATTTTGAATGTCAGCGGGTGCTGCCGACCAAGGCATATCCGCTGTGATCTGGTGCGGGAGGCGGAACCCGCTGGCGGGCAAAAAATTCGCAAGACGGGCTGCTTCATTGTGATTTTTCGGGGTTAAAGCGCTGGATCCAGCGCATGCCGATGGCTGGCTCAAATGTCGTATTTCAAGAAATCGATATCGATCGAACCGGCGTCCGCACGGTTGTTGTAGCTGAAGAAGCCCAGATAATCCCCCCGGTAATCGCGGCCGATGAGCTGGCGATGTTCGCCAAAGGGCTGGAAATGAGACCCGTCGAAACTGTAAGAAAACGAGTTCACTCCATCGTATCCCCACTCGGATTTCAGCCAGACGTTAAGGGAGGATGCCGGGATGGTCTCTCCGAGGGCCGTGAAGGCATTATCAAAATACCGGATCGAGCGTGTTCTCCCGGTTTGGCAAACTCCCAGAGCTGTATAGGATGAGCCGGCCATCGTCGCTCGACAGCAGCTTTTCCGCGATGCTGTGGGGAAATGGCTTGGCGAGGTTTTTCCAGATCATCTGACCTCTTGTTGTCGAATCTGCGACAACGGGCCAGTTGTCGATCCACTCCACGGGCAAAAGGCTGCACCGGCGCCCATCGACACCGAGGGCACCGCTGTCGGAGCCCAGCGAGCCCATCTTTCCGTGGTGGGTCAGAAAATACCAGCGAGTGCCGCCGGGAGTGGCGGCATCGACGAGATTTCCTTGGCACGGTTCGCGAAATCCCTCGACAATCGGATGAGGGCAGTGCTCGTATCGCCCGGGGTTGGCAAAGGTGCCCGGGCTGCCGTCAGGTTGGGCTCCATAGATGTATGGGGAGCGCATCATCCAAGCTTTGCGGATCGGGTCGTCGCCGACGAAGTTGCAACCGTTATGCAGGAAATAGTAGATGCCGTCCTTTTTAAAAATCTTATTGGCTTCGGGCATGCCTTCCAAAGGGCTATAAGAATCAAACGAATGGTGAAAAGGAACCCCCGCATCCTGCAAGGTCTGCCCGTCATCGGCGAGCTTGTGCAGCCATCCCTGATAATTTCCCCTGAAGTGCGTCAGGAGGAAATACCCCTGCCCGTCATCATCCCAAAGGACGCCGCAATCATCCCAGCCGTCACCAAAGCCGGCTCCATCGGGCTTTGTGACTTCGTAAACACGGCTCCACGGCCCGTAAATATTTTTCGTTTTCACCATAAACATCCCCTCGTCCGGCGTGCCGAAGTGGATGTAGAAGGTTCTGGTTCGGGGCTGGTAGGTCAGGCAGGGGGACCAGATGCCGCAGACGTAGCCTGCACATTTGTCCCCAGCGAACCGGGTCCCTAAAGCCGTGATATCCGCGACCGCAGCGCCGATGTATTTCCAGTTTACCAAATCGGATGAGTGGAGGACAGTTAGCCCCGGGCTGAGCTGGAAGGTGGAGGCGATCAAAAAATAGTCGTTGCCCACCCGCAGGATATCGGGGTCGCTAAAATCCGCCGGGAGAATCGGGTTATTGTAAGTGCCATCCCCATTGTCTCCCCATGGGTGGCAGTAGCTGCCAGAATGCTTGTGCTCGACCATTTCCCGCGAACGCGACTCTTGCATGCCATGGTCCTCTCAAAACGTGGCGGGAATGTCCAGCCTGTCCCCGCCAAGCGCGCGGGCGGCGGACATGCTTCGCTCGTAGCGGAATTCTGAAAGAATTTCGTGCTGCGGCAAGGCGCGTGCCCAGCAAGGAAAAGAAGAAGAAATTCTTTCAGAATTCCTCTACGAAGAGGGGAGCGGGCTATCGACGCGCGCGAAGAGCAGCGAGGCTTCGCATCGCCGATGGACAGATTTCCTGCCAGAATTTGTAAGAGGCATGCGCAAAAGCTCATGGAATGTGGTAGGGACGGCGAGGATAATGCACTTACTGACATCTCCTACGAGATGCGTGAGGAGCCATTGCAACGCGCGGATCGCATCTTTATTAACCATGAAAACTTTTGGAATTTTATTCAACGTCTTGTTGGCGTTGGCAGCGATTGCCGCCGGGGCATGGGCGGTCTCCTCCGTGATGAAGAATTACCGGGCGCTGAACGAGCCCGGCGAACCGAGGGCGCAGCGCCCCGCTTCGCCAAACAAAAGCGTGGCAGCTGGAAAATTCCCGGTGACCGGAGAAGTTTGCGGCGGCCCCGGCCGCAGGATCCTGCCGGCCACTGGCGATGCGCACGACGGAACACCTGCCACGGCATGGAACCTCGGCAAGGAGGAGTCCGTTGACCTGCCGATCCCCGCAGGCAACATCCGCGCCTCAAAGTATTTCGCCCTCTGGATGTATCTGCCCTCACGAGTTCCCGATGGCCACCTGAATGTCTCGATCCGCGGACGCAGCGACCGGATGTCACTCCAATGGGTCGGGTGGAGGAAGGTGATCATTCCCGTGGCAGCGATAGCAGAGTCGCCCGGCACGAGCCTGAAGGAAGGCACCCTGCAGCTTGCGAAAGGCGGGGCATTTCCGCCGGACTTCACCATCTGCTACACCGCCCCTGAAGTTTTGGACAGCCCCCAAGGGCCCGGTCTCAGCGACCGCGACCTCTTGGATCACATCAACCTCGAGCTTCCCGGGATGGAGAGCGTGCGGGAAGCTGTCACCACAGGAGATCTTGATGCCTCGCTGAAAGCGATAGCCGAGCATTTCCGCGAGGGCCTAAGCGAGAGGCTTCCCATCGCAACGCCTTCCAACAAGCAAGCCGCTATCGGCGCGGCAGCACCCGCACTTCGCGGCGAAGTGGTTTTGGGCGCAGGGGTCAGCGACCAATATGCTTTTCCCGAGGGAAAGATCGATTGGGACTTCAACCCAACCAAAGGGAACAACTTCACGAACGAGTTTGTGTGGAGCATGAACCGGCATGGATGGTGGGACACGCTCGCGAAAACCTACCTTGCGACCAAGGACGACAAATATGCAGCAGCGTGGGCCGGGCAGCTTGACTCGTGGGTCGACCAGTGCCCATCCCCCGCTATTCGCTTCGAGGGAGGAAATTCGGCATGGCGAGGATTGGAGACAGGGCTCCGGCAATCCGGCGTCTGGCCTTCTGTCTTCTTTGCTCTGGCTCCTTCTCCGGGAGTGCCAGACTCGGTGATCATCAAGTATCTGAAATCCGTTGTTGACCACGGGAGCTTCCTTGCTGGCCACCCGTATGGTCCGGGCAACCACTACCTGCTGGCCATGGTGGGGCTTTATACGCAAGGCATCCTCTTTCCGGAATTTCGTGACGCAGCGTTCTGGCGGCAGGCAGGATTTCAAAAAATGAGCCTGTCGCTTGAGCGGAACACGATGCCGGAGGGGTGCTGGTATGAGATGTCACCCGGCTACCATTCCTGGGTTGTTTCCCGGACATTGGGTGCGCTGAGTGCAGCGAAAAACAACGGGGGGGTATCCCCATCGGAAAACGCACTGGCCGACAGGCTGCAAAAGATGGCCGAGTGGCCTATCAAGCTTGCCGGGCCGGATGGCACGGTCCCTACAGTAAACGATGGAGGTCAGGTCAAGGTCGAGGGCGGCGGGGCGGCGGCTGAGGTTTTCCCGGACAGCGCCTTGATTAAGTGGGCGGCCGCGTTGAAATCCGATCCGTCCCATGCCGTGCCCCCTCCCTTCACCAGCCTCGCCTTGCCGGATAGCGGCTACATCGTCCTCCGCACCGGGTGGAAACGCGATGACAGCTATGTCCTCATGGATGCCGGCCCGCTCGGAGGATGGCACGGGCATCAGGACTCCCTCAACATCGTCGCCGACTTCTTCGGACGCCACTTCGTATTCGATAACGGGGGGTACAAATACGACAAGAGCGATTGGAGAAAATACGGACCGTCCACGGCATCGCATAACACCGCGATGGTGGATTCCTTGGGGCAATTTCGTGGATTTGATGCGGCAGACCCCGTCGGCAGGAACCCCCAGGACACGCCGGCACCGCTTTTCGGCACCAACGAGAAGATTGACTACGCCTCCGCTTGGTATGTGGGCGACTACGGAGTTAAGGGGCACTCGAAAAGGATCGCTACGCACCACCGCGAAATAGGGTTCCTCAAGCCCGACGGCCAGCGCGGCCCTCTCCTCGTCGTGGTGGATACGTTCACTCCCGCCGACAAAGCCTCCCACAAATATCAGGTCCGCTGGCACATCTACACGACGAAATGGCAGACAGCAATGAACGGGCGGTGCATATGGACGACCGATTCGTCTCAGCCAAACCTCGCCGTGCTGTCCTTGGACGGAGCCGACGAGTTTCAGGCCGATGCCGGGGTGAAGTCCCCGGAGCTGCTGGGCTGGTATTATGCCGGGCAGAGCGGTGGCCCCACGCCTTCGCTCACCCTGCGCCAAAGCCGTTCCGCCGCCGCCCCCGTGCGCATGGTCACGGTCTTTGTCCCCTTCAAAGGCCCTGCGGAAAATCCAGTGCTGGATGCCAGGAAGGACTCGCCCACATCGTGGACGATTTCGATCAAAGGCCAGCCTCCCTTAACTCTCGATTTCCAGTCATCACAGAGCTCGCCCAGCTTTTCCATCGCCGGCATCCCCTGGCCACAAACCCAGCCCCAAACGACCGCGCAGAAATAAAGCTGCGCTGCCGCTTGGCGGAACAGGGGCGGATCCAAAAGAGAAGAAATTCTTTCAGAATTCCTCTACGAAGAAGAAGTGTCCGGCGTAGCGGAATTCTGAAAGAATTTCGTGCTGTGGTAATGCGCGCCCAGCGTGCAGGAGAAGAAGAAATCCCTTCAGAATTCCTCTGCGAAGAGGGGGAGGCGTTCCCAGGCAGCCTGCCATGAGATGAAAGTGTCTGCGCTGATCTTTTGTAGGAATTGGTCGCCAAGCCATCAGCCAACGCGAAGCCTGCAACCTAAAGGACCTCAAACCTCAAATAGCCCGATTAAAAAAAGGTCGTATCTGTCGGGGCGATGCGCCCGGCATGCCCGTCCCAAAAGACCGCGCTCATCTAGGTTCCATGTCCATGCGCCGTTTGTTTGCCGGCATCTCTCCAATATGCGTAAGATTTATACTGGCCAGCGACTCAATTTCGGAATTCTGCACTATCGAGATTTCCGAAAATGTTATGCAGGGGAGTATATAATGATATTTCCAGCGATGGCGGATCAGCGAGGTTTGACATGGAATCGGTAGGTGCGTTGCGGGGAGGCAGAGGAATCGAGATTGTAGGTGATCTGCCAGGTTTTGGACGCGGGCTCGTAGCGGGCCTGCCACCAGTCGTTGCCGTGGACCGACTGGGATACGGCTTTCCATCCGTCCGCAGTGCGGATTTCCAGGACGGGGTTCTCATAGCCCCGAAGGCCCTCGATCGTGACGGGGACGTAGGCGAGGCCGCCGGTGAGGGTGAAGGTGATTTCTTCAAAGCCCGGCAGTGCACGGAGGCGGACAGGGTAGGTGGCGAGGACATCGGCGCCTGCTGCGGAGACTTGGAGATCGTTGCCTGCGGCTTCGCGGAGGACGAGCTTCCAGGTGTCGGCATCGGCGGAGTGCGCGGCAGCAAAGGCATGGTTCGGACCGTAGTAAGACATGCGGGCGGAGGGGAGGACAAGCCATTCGAGATCGGCTTCCTGGTAGTCGCCTGCACGGAGGCGGTTCACGCCTGGGGGTGGAGTGAGCTCAACCAGCGCGGTAGGCGCGAAGCCATCGTGGCCGATGACCGAATACGAAGGTGCCGTGATGTCCTTGCCGTCGAGGCGCCCGGCCCAGCGGCGCACGATGAGCCCGCGCGTGGCTTGCGCGTGCAGGCAATCGACAGGCGGCTTGCCCGGTTTAGGGGGATGCTGGTGGTTGTTTTCCCGGGTGTCGTGAAGCGAAAACCAAGGGAGGTGTCCGGGCAGGGGCTGGCGGTCGCGCTGGGTGCCAGGCTGCGGTGAGAGCGGCCATTCTTCGCGGAGGCCCGAGGCATCGCCGATCGCGAGCGAGTGGAAGATCGAGTAGTCGTAGGTATCGGCTCCGAGCTGGAACCATGCGAGCCGGGAGAATTCCGTATCGCGGAGGGCATCAAAGCGGATGCGAAAGAACACGCGCACGTAGTCGTCCGACCGCGTGATGGACGCGGTGACGCGGCTGGCGATGGCGCCGTCTGCCGTGAGGCCGGAGTAGGTGACGGAAGCGAGATTGGGCATCTGCACTTCGTAATCGTCGCGCACTTGTGTGATGGCGACCGGCTTGCCATCCGTCTCGTAGCGCAGCCAGCTGCCGCCGCCGACATTACCGCTCCAGCCCCATTTCGGAGCGCCCGGGCCGTCGGCTAAGGGGGCGCGCACGTCGCAGATATGCGCCCATCCTGCCGGGGGCGAGGGCCAGAAGGTGATGGACTCCTGCCAGGCACCGAGAGCCGCCTGCCCCCAGTTTTGCTGGTTGGCGGGGTAGCCGATGCAGCTGAGGTGGCAGACGGACGCTGCGGGAACACCGCCCCAGAACGCATAGGCTTGGGAGACACCGAGAGTGACAGTCGTGCGCGGCGGGATGGTGACGATGGCGATGCGTCGCACCCATGGTCCCATGAAGCGGTCAGGCACGTTGTCGTGCCAGTCCTTGGTGATCTGCAAGGGCACGCCGATAGGTGTCCAATCGGCATCGGTGATCGCGTTGGAAAGCCCAGCCATCGCAATTTCCCGATGGGACTCGAGGGAGATTCTCACGGGCCGCGCGCGGTCGTCGGGGTTGGTGATGGCGAGGCGGAGGCGGACGAAGGCATCGTTCACGGGAAACCGTTTGCGGGTATCCGGCTGGGAAACCGAGACGCAGCCGAGATCCCGGTCGGGGGCGGAGGCGAGCGGCAATTCGTCCGGGAGCACCTGGGTAGCGACCACTGGGAGAGGCGCGAGCTCCTCGGCAAGGCGGCGGGCGACGGGCTCCGCCGAGGTGTCGGATAAGGGAATGAGGCGCAATCCGGCATTGCGCTCCTCACCGGCCGCCCAGTCGCATGCCGGCAGGCTCGCCGTGAGGGTGCGGCGGGCGAACGAGAGCTGCGCCTGCCCCGCCGGAAGCACGAGAAATCCGTCTGTCGCAGAGCGGGATGCCAGCACAGCTCCGGGCGAACCGGGCACGGCGGCGAGCTGCCAGCGCTCGGGAAAACCAAGCGACATTTCTGCGGCGGAGGCGGGAATTGCGGCAGCCGGACGGATATTCCAACGCCAGGTGATCGAGTCCGGCCAGGCCGCGAGCTCGAGCCCGCCGAAAACCGGATCCATCGCAGGCGCTCCGGAGGCAAAGGTGAGGTTTTTCAGAAACCGGCGCTGGAAGAATTGCCCGACTTCGGCCACCTGCTGGTCGGCTTGGAGCGTGGGGCCGCCGGTCACGGGAAAACGCTGATCTCCAGCGATGAAAACCAGCCCGAATTGCCAACCTGCGACCTCCGGCAAGGCTGGCGGTTGGGCGGACATGACCGCGCCGATGTCCGGCGCGTCGGCGAGCGGGGCGAGGGTCTCGATGGCGAGCCGATCCTGCGAGAAGCGCAGCGCGAACCGGGTCGCACGGAAGGTGAGCGGCGAGCGGTTCTCGTTGTCCAGAAGCTCCATGCCGGTCTCACGGTAGGCAAAGCAGTAGTCGGCGGCGTTGGCGAAAATGCTGTCGGGGATGGCGGTAGGCTTCGCGTTTTCTCCCCATGCTCCTTGACAAAGAAAAACTGCGGAAGCGAGAAGCCAAGAGGGGAGTTTCATATTCGTTTCACGGAGTTGGCTTGGCCGGAGAGTCGAACGCAGGTTTATCTGAGCGAAATGGACGCGCGGGAAGGCCTTCGTCGTTGTAAAGGTTGCCGTCGGGGCAATTGGCCCAATTGTAACGGACTGCGGTGGGTTTGCCCAAGCCCGCAGGGCTTGAAACCCTGACGGTGTTGTCGTCGAGAGATGCCTCCGCCCGAAGAAACTGCCCGTCCGCGCCCGCGAGGGAAAATCCGCGAAGCGCCCCACCCTTGGCCGACAGCCGCCCGCCGCCCACCTTGCCATTCGGCGCAAAGCGCACAGATGCGCCGCTCTCGCAAAACTCCACAGACCGGAAGGCCGGGCCAGAACAGATCACCGGCATGCCGTAAACATCAGCCTCTGCAACCAGGGCGAGACGTTCGCCCACCGGCGCTTTGTCCGGCGGATGCCCGTCGTCCTTCGCACCGACATCGATGGTGACGGCAAGCCCGGAATGTGAAACGGACTCGGCGATCTGCTCCTGGGCCTCCCTCATTTCCGCCCAGTGGGCGACACCCGGCGACTTCTCTGTCACGCCGCCGAAATTTGGCAGCTGGACGATGAGGAACGGAAACTCGCCGCATGCGAAGCGCGTGCGCCAATCGGCAATGACGGCAGGAAGGAGGGATCTGTATTGAGGGACGCGGAAGGCGTTGGCCTCGCCCTGATACCAGATCACGCCCTTGATGGCGAACGGGGAGAGCGATGCGAGCATGCCGTTGTGGCAGGTGGTCGGAATAAATGGCTCAACTCCGTAAATGCCAGGAAAAGGCACCTTCGCATCATAGGCAGGCCCCAGGAGGCATCTCCACGCCCCGGCCAACGCGATGGGCGTCCGTCCGAGTGCCTCCAAGCGGAATTCGCCCGGATCAAAAAACCCGCCGAGCCCGTGGTTGAGAACCCGGATGGCCACCACGTTGCGGCCGGGTTGCAGGAGGCCGGGAGCGAGCTGGTAGGCACGATTCTTGTGACGTTCCAGGGTTGCGCCGACAGGGAGGCCGTTGATCCAGACCGTGTCGATGTTTCCGATTTCTCCGAGGATAAGCTTCGAGGTTTCCGCAGGCCAATCGGCAGGCAAGTCCAGCTCGCGCCTCAGCCAGACGATGCCATGAAAATCGGGAAATCCGGCTTCCTCCCATGTGCGTGGCATTTCTAATTGTTTCCAATCCCTGTCGTCGAACCGGGCATCCGCCCAGCCCGGCGAGGCGGAGGTTCCGGGATCGTGCGCCCGCCACCACGCCTCCGCTTGAGCCTCTGCGGTGACTCCTGCGGCGCGCTCGGAGGCGATGCGCTCGATGAGCCGGAGGCTTTCGTCGAAATCCCCCATCGCAGCCAGCACATCCTTTGGGGCCCATGCCTCGGCGGGGGATCCTCCCCACCCGCATTGGAGCAGGCCGACGGGCACGTTCAGATCGCGACGGAGCTTGCGCCCGAAAAAATAGCCCACGGCGGAAAAGCCTTTTTCCAACGCCGCTGGCGAGCAAACCCGCCAGCGGGGAGGATAGGCGGCGCCTGCGAAATCCCGGCGCGGTTCGAGCGCCAGGATATGAGGAGTGCCGAAGAGACGAAGCCCGTCATCGGACGAAGTGGCGGCCGCTTGGCGGCCTCCGGTCGCGCTCTTGATGTCGAATTCCATATTCGACTGCCCCGCGCAAACCCACACGTCCCCGAGAAGGACGTTGTGTAAAGTCACGGTTTGCGGGCCTGACACGGCCAGAGTGAAGGGTCCGCCTGCCGGAAACGGACCGACCCGCACTTCCCATCGCCCGTCGAACCCCGCGACGCACTCCCGGCGCTGCCCGTTGATTTCCACCGCCACCTTCCGCCCGGGCTCCGTCCAGCCCCAGACCGGCGCAGAGGCATCGCGCTGGAGAACCATGTCATCGGTAAAAAGATGATGGAGAAACGGCGGCGTGGCCGCGACGATACCGGGGACTGCCTGCGCCTTCTCTGTCCCTTCAGGCCGCGAAGCGGCAAGGATGAAGATGGCTGCGGCCATTACCCGGTAGATCATGGCAGGGGGGGCCCAACCTTACTGGATAGACGGCCAGGGAAGATCGCGGATGGAAAAGGACGGCGCATTTTCCGAGGCGGCCGAGTTGAATTCGAGCATGAGAGGCGGTTGGCCCTTCAGCGTGACCGTCCATGATCCCTTGCCAGGCTCCACGCCTTCGACCGGATTCGCCACCGCTCCCATAAATGGCACAAGCACCGTCACCATTCGGACGAGGCCGGCAGCGGTGCGGCTCTGGCGCAGCGTGAGCGCCGGAGTGGGCTCGCCGCCATGGCCGGGATAATTCCACCCGAGCAGCTCCGGAGTTTTTACGCCGGAATCCGCATGGAACTCTTCGGCTCCGTCCAGAGCGAGCACCGCGAGGTTGGGCTGGTCCGGGTCGGCTGTCCAGAGGCAGCGGCTCTGCATGGCCGTCTTCCATTGCGTCGCTTTGAGATGCCACCGCACCTCGTATTTGTGGGGGGCCTGATCCAGTGGCGCGAAGGTATCCACCACCACCACCAACGGCCCGCGCTCACCGGAAGGCTTGATAAACGCAACCTCCCGGCGGTGTGTGGCGATCCGCTTGGACTGCCCCTTCACCCCGTAATCGCCGACATACCAAGCTGAGGAGTAATCCACCTTGTCATCCGTTCCAAAGAGCGCTGCAGGAGTATCCTTCGGGTTGGAACCGATATGGTCATCTGCGTCGAACCCGCGGAACTGTCCCAGAGAGTCCACCATCGCCGTATTGTGAGAGGCTGAGCTAAGGCCGTATTTGCGCCAGTCGCTTTTGTCGTATGTGCCGCCGCCGTTGTCAAAGAGGAGGCTTCGGCCGAAGAAGTTACCCACGATGTTGAGGGCATCCTGGTGCCCGTGCCACCCGCCGAGCGGCCCGGTGTCGAACAGGACATAGCTGTCGCCGCGCCCCCATCCCGTGCGGCTCACGAAGTAGCCGCAGTCGCGCAGGGCAATGCTGGTGAAAAGCGGCTGCGGCATATCCGGCTTGCCGCTGAACCATCGCAAAAGAGCACTCTCTGGAAAAATCTCCGCCGATTTTCCCGTGGAACCCGCCACCTTCACCGAACCGCCGTCATTCACCGTAGGGACAGCCCCATCGGGAGCGGCGAGAATCGCGTTCCACTCGACCAGCTTTTGTAGCTTTTCCACCACCGCCTTCTCCGCAGGCGTGGTGCCCCCATTGTTTTTCGCGACTTCCATCGCGCTCATGGACAAGTTCACCACCCAAGAGTGGTAGCCCGGGGAAAGCTCATACCAGGCTCCGTCGGCCAGCGTGTTGCGATCCAGAGACAGGCTCAGGTTGTCGAGGCCCTGCTGGCGCCAGAACGCGGCATCCTTCAGTTCCGGAAACACGACCCCCAGGTTATAGAGGCCGATCATGGAAATCATATAATGGTTCCCGGGCCTGTAGCGGCGGCCAGAGAGAAAATTGCCGTGATCGACCACGGATTTAAGGAACAGGATAATATCGGCATCCGAGACCCCCGGTGAGGGAGCCATCGTGAAGAAAGTGACCGGCCAGTTGCGCGACTGCCGGGCACCCGCCTCAAGCCCCCGCCAAGACGACCCGCCCTGCTCCTGCTCAATGGCTGGAGCCGGGCATTGCTCCATCCAATCGCGCAGCTGCATGGCCCAGAAAGATGCGTATTTGTCGTCTTTGCTGGCGGCGTAAGCCTGCGCCAGAGCCGGCCACCAAGCCTGCCGGTTGTTGCTCCATCCCCACTCGTAAGTAAAATTCGGCTTCCCTTCCGAGGGGTTTAGCTTCCAGTCAATTCGTCCGCCGGGAAAAGTATGGTTGTGGCCGCCCGCTTTAAGCTTGCCAGCCAGAATGGGTTTTGCCGACTCGACGGGCGCGGCGGGGTTGTCGGGAACGGGCAAAGGCAATCGGGTGGCCAACCCCTTGCGAAAAAAGCTTGCGAGCGCCTTGAGCGCCGCCTCCGGCTTTCCCGCAGCCATCTCCTCGCGCACGCCCGACATTTCCGGAAGATCCACGTTCACATGGTCGAGCAGATCGAGGTCGCTCAGCCCCGCGCCGGACGGGTTCTCAACGATTTTCGGATCCGTGTAGCGCAGTGTGAAATCCGCCGGGAACGAACCGTTCCTGGCCAACCGCAGGGTGCCGGGCTCCAGCTTGGCGTCAGGATCATTTCCCATCGCGCCGATGGGGGTGAGGATGCGCCGCCAGCCAAGCCATTGAAGAAACATTAGCGCAGCATGGCCGTTTATGCTCACTACCAGTTGGCCCGATGGGACGCGGGCGGGCAGATACATCCAGAACTCCACATATTTCGGGGCGCGGAGCCCGTCGGCAGGCAGTGCGAATTCCATCGATTCGGTAGTGACGGGGCTCCACTCCTTGGCGGGCGCTCCCTCGTGGGCATTCGGAGTGACACCAGATGCGAATGATGCTATGTTAAGGGCGTTTGGGGAATCAGCCCGTTCCGGGCCTGTCTCGTCCCTTTCTGAGACCCTGGGCGGCGCGGACGCTGGCTCAGGGCTGTTGGGGGTTATCCCCTCGGTGCTTAATTTAGCTCCATCCGGTGGCGCTGCGGAGCTGGCCCGCTCGCATCCGAAGACGAACGCCAGTAACAAGCCTAGGGCGATAACAAAAGCCACAAGGGTTAGTTTCATAAATCGGCGAGCAGGTAGAAGTCGTTGTATTGCCCCCTTCGACTTATCCGCCGATGTCTTTTGTTCTCAGCTCCTCAAGCGCCTCAATCGAGAGTGCCCCGCTGTCGTCTGTCTTCGACCCGAAGATGCGCAGGTTGTCAATGAAACCCTTGAAAGGACGGTTGAAGCCCCTGGTATTACCGATATAAGGTGTGCATGAAATATCACTGGTTTTGGCGTGTGCCACGACCGAGTTGATCGATGAGACAGACCGTTCGCTTCCTCCGGTGTAAAAGTGGATGGCTCCATTATCCTGCGAATAGGTGATTGCAAAAAAGACCCACTCGTTTTGCTGCTTAAAGGCGGAGTATTTCGAAGCGGGAGCTTTCGATCCGCTATCGACCTCAGGATTGGAAACGGTGAAATAGATGGTGCCGGGAGATACCGTAGACCAAATCGCAAGGAGCGGCGCGGAGACCCCGTCCATGGTGCAGTCAATCAGTCGGGCCACGCCACGAATCGGGTCGCCATCGGTCTTAAACCACCCCTGAACCGTGTAGGAAACCATCGAAGAAAGCGCGTCGGTTTGGCGTTCGCCCTTGGCGACCGGCCCTTTCACTTCCGGGCCGTCCACCACCGCACCCATCCCTTCGGCCGATGTCAGGTTCAAGGCCTTGTCGCCGGGCTTCCCTGAAACCCCTCCCCCGTCTTCGGAGTGCAAATCCACCTCCATCTTCCTCGAGTCCAGAAGCATCAGCTTCAGCGTGTCGGAAGCCCCCCGCCCGCTCGCCTCCTCCGTGCCGCTACCGTTAAAACTGAAATCCAGAATTTTACCGGCCTTCGCGCACTCCGGCACCATCGCCAGGCCCAGTGCCATTGACAAAAATATTTTAGAGAATCGTTGGGGAATGATCATAGCTATATCTTGTGGGGTTTGATGGTTTTCTTGCCGCCATACGAGTTAGTTCCTGGCGACTGTCTGCAATCTAGGATCCCCCGGCCGATACGGCCATTGGTATTTTCCCCTGAGAATTGAGTTTTTGCGGCATTTGCACATGATCGCCAGCCTCATGCGAGCACTGAGCAACCAATGGCTAACCCCGGACGGCCTCGAACATGGCCTCGATGTTTGCGGGAGGGACATCGGGCAGGATATTGTGGATCGTGTTGAAGACGAATCCGCCTCCGGGAGCGAGGGTGTCGATGCGGCGGCGGACATCATCCTTCACCTGCTGCGGGGTGCCGTGGTTGAGCACCTCGCGCGTGTCGCACCCTCCCCCCCAGAACGTCACCTCGCTTCCAAAATCCTTTTTCAGCCGTTCGGCTTCCATGTCCCGGCACGCCGTCTGCACGGGGTTGATGATTTCAAATCCCGCATCGATAAGGTCGGGCAAAAGCGAGTGGATCGAGCCGCAGGAATGCAGGAACGTGTGCATGGTCGAATTCCGATGGACGAACTCGCAGAGCTGCGCGTGGCGCGGTTTGAAAAGCTCGCGGTAGGTCGCGGGCGCCATGAACGGCCCGGTGTCCGTGCCGAGATCATCCCCGAACCGGCACACGTCCACAATGTCCCCGACCGCCGCACACACCTTCCCGAGCGTCTCCAGATGGATCTCCAAAAGCGCGTCGAGAAGCCCCTCGACCTGCTCGGGCTCGGCCAGCAAGTCCATTAGAAAGTTATCCATCCGGCGCAGAAACGTCCCCCACTCGAAAAGATTGCACCCGACAACGACCGTGATGGCCCGGTCGGTCGTCGCCCGGAGCTGGAGGGCGTTCGCGCGCAGGGCTTCCCAGAACCCCTCATCGCCGGCATGGTCCCACGGGCTATGCGCCAGAGCCGCCCAAAGCACGTTGCCCATGGCTCCCGGGAGCTCTGCTCCCATATCGGACGGATAATCGTCGATCCATGGATAGCACGTCTGGTCGTAAAAATTCATGCCCTTGAGCTGCGTGGCGATCTCGATCCCGCCGGGCGAAATCATCCGCCAGCCTCCGTCGCCCATCGCTTCCGGGCGGAACCATTTCGGATACTGCGCCGGGCTCCCGTCGAAAAGCGTCACGCCATACCAGTCGCTGTCGGAGACGTTGAACGTGCGGCCCACATCCACCACGTCGATATGGTAGCGGTCAAGGATCGCGTCTTCGGGCTGCGCGAGCTGCTGCACGACATCATAGACCCGCGTGTGGCCGCCGGCCATCCCAAGGTGGCGTTTGAGTTGGCTGTAGGCAATGGCAGAGATGCCGGAGCTCGGCGTGGCACCGAGATCCGCAGGCACCTGCGTCGGCTCGCGGTGCGCGATGGCGTTAAGTATCAGCTGGCGTGAGGTCATAGTATTAGTTAGGGTTCTGCGGCGGAAGGCAAAAGCAAAGGGATGCTAGGCTGAAAATCGCCTGAGATGCAAGCACCACGCTTGCGCCGCAGCATTTTCTTCGTAGAGGAATTCTGAAAGAATTTCGCCTCGTCAGCAGAATTTGTGTGAGCAAGGTGGCTCTGGCAGCTTTGC
>JBAXXX010000086.1:0-16427 GCA_037127695.1 Verrucomicrobiia bacterium
TGGCTCCACCCCCCGTGCTGGTCGGTTGGTCGGCGACATTGTTTCCTGACCCACGAGGCGTCGAGGGGCTCGCCAAACAGATCAAATCTGGAGGGAAATCCTATCCGATTTTTGATCTCGCCCTGCTCATTCTCGAAAAGCCGGAGCGCTACCGGCTGGAGCTCCGGAAAGATCCGGAGAAGGCTACCTCGCTTTTTCAGCTGAGTTTGGACGGCAGCCTGTGGACGACAGCGAAAGACGCGCTTCGGCACGCGCTCGCCAGGCATCTCGAAAAATTCTACCGCCGCGAGCGGGTGTCCGTAGAGCCCCCGAAAGGCGCATTTTCCTGTGTTGCTGTCTATGGCGACATCGTTCTTGGGCCCCCGAACCACCACGATTATCAGACGCGTCTTCGCGAGGTTCATGCCTCGCGGTTCCGCAATATCCCTTTCGATGCCTTCAAAAGCCGGGTCCAAATGGTCAGGGATCCTGAGTTTATCGAGAAATGGAAGCAGGAGCAGAGCTCGAAAGACGAGTTTTATCCGATAGAATCCCCCGAGGGATCGGAGCCTCTGAAATTTCCTGACTTGGCGGCAGTCGAAAGCCATTTCCTGGAGGCTCACGCCAGCGCGCTGATTTCGGCCGTAGAAAGTTCTGTGAAAATTTCCGGGACCGCGGCTGCGTCCTCGTCTCCGGTCGTGCGCCAGCTTGCGAACCACGTCGTCACCGATCTGCGCCGCTTTCCGCTTCCTCTCGCGCTCTTTCTCGGGCAATGCTTCAGCTCTGCCGGGCTTCAGGTTTTCAAGGCCCACGAAAACATCACGTATGCGGGGGTCGCGCGCCCCCGCTATCTCGACCGCACCGCCTCACCGGTCGCAGATGGGCTTGCGGCAATCCTCGACCATCTCGAATCCCAGCCCGCCGCCCCGCGTCCGGAGCAGTGGAAGTCCCTCCTCGCGCTCCGCTCGGCCCCGGCAGATGAGGCCGCCAGAGAAGCCTCGCTGGCATCCGACCTCTCCTGGCTGATCCACCAAGGCCACGTCATGGATTACGCCAAGCGCGGGCTCGAAGCCGTCAGGAAACCCAGGCCCCATCGCGACGGAGCTCCCAAGAAGGAAGTCCGCCAGCCAGCTTAATTTTACTGCCCTTAAACGTTAAATCGAAATTCGACGACGTCGCCATCCTGGACAACGTATTCTTTACCTTCGAGCCGGAGCTTTCCCGCTTCGCGGGCTTTGGCCTCTGAGCCGAGGGTGACAAGATCGTGGAATGCGATGATCTGGGCGGCGATGAATCCCCGTTCGAAATCGCTGTGGATCACACCTGCAGCAGCCGGAGCCTTGTCGCCGGCGTGGATCGTCCATGCGCGGGTTTCTTTTGGCCCGGTAGTCAGGTAGGTGCGCAGGCCCAGCAGGTGGTAGGCCGCACGGATCAGGAGGCTCACCCCGCTGTCTGCAACGCCGAGCCCGGAGAGAAATTCTTTTGCCTCCTCCGGCGGGAGGTCGGCGAGCTCGCTCTCGATCTGCGCGCTGATCACGACCGCCTCGCTGCCGAGATGGGCGGCCGCATACTCCCGGACCGCCTGGACATGCTTCGCTGCCACGGAATCTCCCTCGAGCGAGGCGAGGTCGTTTTCTCCGACGTTGCAGGCAAAAAGCGTGGGCTTTGATGAGAGGAGGAAGAACCCCTTCAGCAACGCTTTTTCCTCCGCGCCGAGCTCCAGCGTGAGCGCGGGCCGTCCGGCATCAAGGTGGGGCATTAGCTTTTCGGTCAGGGCCAACTCCGCTTTGGCCTCCTTGTCACCGCTCCGCACGCCTTTCTGCGAGCGCTCCGAGCGCTTTTTTACCGAGGCCAGGTCGGCGAGAATCAGCTCTGTGTTGACCACTTCGATGTCCCGGATCGGATCCACCGAACCTGTCACGTGGTGGATGTCGTCACTCTCAAAACAGCGAACCACCTGGATGATCGAATCCACCTCGCGGATGTGGCTCAGAAACTGGTTTCCCAGGCCCTCGCCTTCGCTCGCCCCGGCCACAAGCCCGGCGATGTCTACAAACTCGATCGCCGCCGGAAGGATTTTTTCCGATTTGGTTATTGCGGCGAGCTGGTCCAGGCGCTCGTCCGGCACGCTGACGATCCCGACATTCGGCTCGATCGTACAAAACGGAAAGTTGGCCGCCTGGGCTTTACGCGTGCGGGTTACGGCATTGAAGAGGGTGGACTTCCCCACATTGGGGAGCCCGACGATTCCGGCTCTAAGCATAGGATCGGAGGATACCTCGCCAACGGGCGCGGAGGAAGAACGAAAAGGCCTCAAAAAAAGTTTTCCTGAAACCTGATTTTTGAGTTCGCATCATTTCGAGGTTTGCAAATCATGGCGGCGCTCTAACCCTGGCTCTAGAACGCGTCCAAGCTCAAAGAAGCCCCCCCATTCGCCTCCGGGCATGCTCGCCCGGCGGCGAAATTTTTCTGATGGGAGGGATTACCCGGCCGCAAGCCGGCATCCGCAATGCGAGTGTGCCTGCACGGAAGATGGTGAAGAAATGCCTTCCGAGCGCTCATAGAACGTAGGGGGTTCGGCGCTTTCCGGGGAGGGCTGCGCGGCCTCGGCTCGCAGCTTTTTTAGGACGATCCGCCCGCCGAGGCTCGCGGCAATTTTTGATGCGGGTCCGAATTCCTTGACCAAATCCTTCAATAGCGCATCTGCTTTCCGGTACATAGCCGGGTCGTTCCGATACCAGCGCCTGGTCGCCCAGAGCACGGCGGCGTATTGAAATCTCAGCGAGGTGCCTTCCCGGCGGAACCGCTTCCGGATCCTCAGATCCTTGTGCTTCCCGTATTTTTTCCACCCGCAGAGCGTGGTGCGAGCCATGCGCATGATGCTTGGCCCGTTGGCTTCGAAATCCCGCGTGAAGGCATTGCGCAGCATCTCCGTCTCCATGCCGGCCGGAATATGCGGATGGATGTGGGCAAACCGAAGCTGGCCGTGGATATCTGCCGTTTCCTTGCAATCGGGATCCACCAGCGTGCCCTTCGCGCGGTGCTCCTCGAAGAGCGGGGTGCCGGGGACCGGAGTGTAGAGCATGAACTGGTGGAACTCGGTGTCGTGCGTGACCGCGTGCTCGATCGCCTCCGCGATATTCTCCGGCGTGTGCTCCTCGAGCCCGATGATCGTCGATCCCAGGATGCTGATTCCGTGAGACTGGAGCTCGCGCACAAGCTCGTGCGTGTCCGCCCCAGCCAGCTTGTGATATTGGCTTTTTTTCCCTTCAAGCCCCATCCAAACCCAAGAGATTCCAAGCCGGACAAGCTGGTCGATCGTGTAGGATCGCAGCACGTTTGCCGAGCTGAAAACGTAGAGGGACCAGCTCTTATTGTTCGCCTCCATCAGCTCCAGCAGCCGCAGCGCCCGCTTTTTGTGCAAAAGAAAATTCTCGTCCATCGCAAAAAACGACTGGACGCTCATGTCGCGCTCGATCCCGCACATCACGTCGAACAGCTCGTCCCCGGTCTCGTAAAAATTGACAAATTTTCCCTTCCCTCCGAACATCGCGGAGGTCGAGCAGAAGTTGCACCCCATCGGGCAGCCGACCGACGGAATGAGCGTGGCGGCAACATCGCCGGGTTTGTCGCGCATCCGAATCCCCATCGTCCGGGTTCCGATGCCGGAAAGAATCCGCGGATGGCGGACCGGCGCGGTGACATCCTCGCCAAGAAACGAGCGAAGCCAATGCACGCCTTCGCCGCGCGCCACATGGTCGGCCCCAAGGCGCGCCTGAATGTCCGGCAGCCCGGAAATGTGCCCGCCAATGATGATCTTCGCGCGCGGCTGGATCTCCCGGATCAGCCGACACATTTCTTTCGCCTTGAGATAGTTCGGAGGAATTGCGCTGATCGCCACGATGTCGTAAGCCTCGGTTTTCAGCTCTTCGACAAACCTCGCAAGCGTCGGGAAATCTAGCAGCGAACTCGGTGCGGAGATGTTGTCGCGCATCAGCATCAGCCCCCATGAGCGGTGGAACATCCGCAGCGAGAATGGCCCCTGCTCCCGCGTTACCTGGTTGTGGTAAAGCTCCATCGGGTTGATCGCCCGACTCCCGAATTCGTCGTCCCGAGAGTAGGGTCCGAAGACGCTGGTAAAAAGAATTCTCGGCTTTCCGGTCGCGGTGCCGACCGATCCACAATCGCATTGGGGCATCAAAGACATAAGATTTCCACACTATACCCTCCCGGCACCATCACCAAAGATTTCTGCACAAAACTTCCCATAAACACGAGAAAACATTGACGCAGATCAATAAATATGCACCCATCCGCTTCGCTGCCGCCGGATCCCTGCAACCCTCGGCACTCGCAAATCAGTGGCCGCATGATTATTTACACCGCTCTAATCCAGCCAGCGGTCGAGATTCTCCGCGACGAATTCATCGTCCACCAGATCGGGGTAGGCTTGGGTGACGCGGTCGAGCTCCTCAGCCTGGCCCGGCGAGAGGATCTCCTGCGGGTTGAGACAGCAGTTCGATGGCGCAAGCCCCTGCCTGCGAAGCACCTCAAGGATGCCAGGGATGCAGCCGTGAAACTTGTTGGCCGCGTCAAAAACCGCCGCATTCATGTCCGTGACGGCTGCGGCTTCGGTCAGCCATGCGGCAGACAGGGTTTCTTCGGCGCGGGCGGCCTTGATCCGCTCCAGCAGCGAGACTGCCGAATGCGTCCAGACACCCCAGTGCCCGAGCAGCCCGCCGGCGATTTGCCGCTGCGCCACACGACCCTGGTGCTCGAATTTCCAGGACGTGAGCAGATCCACCACGATCGAGTCATCATTGCCGGTGTAAAGCAAGACGTCTTCCCGCCCGGTCTCGACGACCGCGCGGACCACATCGATCGTCTGGTAGCGGTTGAAGGGAGCCATTTTGATCGCCAAGACGTTTTCGATCTCCGCAAAACGGCGCCAAAATTCGATGGGCAGAACGCGACCGCCGACCGCCGGCTGCAAGTAAAAGCCGATGATCGGAAATTGCTTCGCCACCTCGCAACAGTGCGCGATGAGGGCATCCACCGGGGCATCTTTGAGCGCGGCGAGGCTGAGCAGGCCTGCGTGGTAGCCGTGCCGCAGGGCTAGCCCGACCTCGGCCAGCGCCTGCGGGGTGTCCCCGCAAAGGCCGGCAATCTTGAGAATGGGACGTTTCGAGACATGGCGGTCGATGGCCTCGGATGCGAGCGCAAGCACGGGCTCGAACAGCCCGTGCTGCGGCTCGCGAATCTCAAACTGCGTGGAGTGAACCCCGACCGCGAGCCCCCCGACTCCCGCATCGAGGTAGTAGCGGGTGATCGCGCGCTGGTGCCGCTCGCTCAGGCGTCGCTGGTTGTCCAAGGCTAAAGGTTGCGCAGGAATGGCAAGCCCCTGAGCCATCAGGGACCGAATTGTTTTGATATCCATTTTGTTAGAATTTCCCGTCCCGCTTTTCAAATTTGGTCGGCTTGCCGAGCGTCTCCCCGCCATTCTTGACCCACTCAGCGGTCCACTCAATAGCTTGGTCGATCCCGATCTCGGGCGGCCCGAAGAGGGCGTGCGCCTTGGCCGCATTGTTGAGCCAGGCGGTGGGCTCCTCCACACCCGTAATCATCGCTTCACGGCCGAGCTTTGCTGCAATGCGCTCCGCGAGCTCCCGAACCCTAATGATAGGCATTCCCGCCACGTTAAGAATCGTCGCGGGGCTCTCGGCAAGGGAGATCGCTTGCAGGCTGTGGTCCACCGCGTCACGCTGCCAAATCACATTCACCCACCCCATGGTCACATCCACCGGCTGGCCGCACATCACGCGCTGCGCGATATCTACCAGCACGCCGTAGCGGAACTCCACCGCATAGTTCAGACGGATCAGCACGACGGGTGTCCCGTGGCGCTTCGAGGCCGCCGCAAGGGCCGCCTCGCGCTGGAGGCAGGACACGGCATAGTCCCCGGTCGGCTCGGGAACATCCTCCTCGCAGCTTCCTCCGGAGGACGGGGTGACAAATGGGTAAACACATCCGGTCGAGAACGCGGCGATGCGTGCGCGGGGAAACCTCGCTGCCACCATGGCCGGCATCTCCTCGTTGAACCGCCGCAGGGCGTTCGGATCCCCGGAGGTTCCGAACTTGATCCCGGCCAGAAAATAGATGGTGCGGAAATCCGGCAGCGCGCGCAGTGCCGCCTCGTCCGTCAGATCGGCCGAGATCGTGTCCACGCCGAGCCGATCGAATGGCTCCCGCGACTCCGGCGAACCAAATCGCGAAACAGCATAGACTTGCTCTCCCATACGGCCGGCCTCATCAAGCGCGCTGCGCAGCATTGCCGCCATGTGCAACCCCATCTTCCCTCCAGCCCCGAGCACCGCTACGGGGCCCTCCAATCCAGCCAGAGCCCTCACTGCCGCCTTCGAGGGGGTGGAGAGCATTTCATCGATCCGTTGCGCGCTGCATGGTAAGGAATCAAACATGACAGCCCATGGTGTAACCGCACGGTTACCCCCGTCAATAACAAAAGCCGGAGCGCTCAAAAAAAGTTGTTCTCCTCATGGAGGGAGGAAGGATCGGCGGCTTGCGGAGTCGGGGAATTTGTTTGCAGAAAAGTGGCATGAGGGGGCCGGGGGCTGTTTTAGAGCGGTTTAAGAAAATACACTGCCCGAACTGCTGACGCATTCCTGCGGCTCTCGCCGCCGCAAAGCAGCGGCTATAGAATGGTTTAAACCGCGCCAAGTCTTCCGATGGCGCGCCGGCCGGCGGGAACCGTCGGCGCGCCCGAGCCGACCACCAGCTCTTGGAGCTCTGCGACGAGGCTGCGCAGCGTGGCTGCCTGGGAGTTAAGCATCTCCGATGCGCTCGCGCTTTCTTCTGCCGTCGCCGCATTGCCCTGCGTCACGTTGTCCATCTGGGTCACGGACTCATTGACCTGGTCGAGCCCTTGGCTTTGCTCGCGCGAGGCCGTGGCGATCTCAGCCACAAGCTCGTCCACCTGGCGGGCTTTGGAGACGATCAGGCCGAGGCTTTCAGTCACTTTTCCGCTGATCGCCACTCCGTTCGCGCTCTTGGTGATGCTGTCCTCGATTTTTTCAGCGGTTTCCTTGGCGGCCGTGGCGCTGCGCTGCGCCAGGCGGCGGACTTCTTCGGCGACAACGGCGAAGCCCGCGCCGGCATCTCCGGCCCGCGCCGCCTCGACGGCCGCGTTGAGGGCGAGGATGTTTGTCTGGAAAGCGATCTCATCAATCGTCTTGATGATCTTCGAGATATTGCCGCTGGCAGACTGGATGTCGCCCATCGCGAGGTTCATCGCGCGCATGTTCTCGGAGCCTTCCTCGGCGGCGTGGTGGGCATCGCTGGCGAGGCCCTTTGCGCTGAGGGCGGCGATCAACCCTTTGTTGCTAAACAGGGCGGCGACGCCCGTCCCGTAAGGGTGGACGGCTTGCACCTGATCTTGCAGCCTATCCAGCGACATGTCGATGCCCACGACGCCCACGACCTTGCCCCGGAATTTGATCGGCACCACCAGGCTCGTCATCAGCAGGTTTTTTCCGGCAACCGAGTATGAGTAGGGGTCCAAGATGGTTTCCTCCCCGCTGCTGAGCGACAGCAAGTAATAGTCTCCCGCGCCGGGCTTCGTGTAATCGACAAGCGGCTCCAAGGCCACGGATCCGCCGCCACGGTTCCAGTAGGGAATGAATCGCCCGGTCTGGTCGTGCCCCGGCTGGCCGGCAAACGTCTTGTCGAGCCCGTCAAAAGCTTCGGGCTCCCAGCATGTCCAGATGCCAGTTTAGCTTGATCTGCCGGTTCCACCGGATAGCTTCGCTCCATGAAAGTAATGCTCGAACTTCTCCGAAGGCTCCTTCGCCGCTCAGATCCGCGCCCGGAGGAACGGGTCCTCACCCGGTACATGCGGTAGCTTGCCCGTGCGACGAGCGTCTTAGGATGCATTCGATGAAGTTTCTCCCCCCGCTGGCTTTGCTGCTGCTTTGCGGTGGCCTGCTGGCCTGGTGGCAGGTGGACCAGACCGACCGCGCCATGCGCGAGGACATGTTGGAACAAACGCTCAGGGATGGGCAGGCGGTGAATCCCGATAGGATCCTGGCGCTCACCGGAACGGCGGCGGACTTGGAGAATCCGGAATACCTGCGGCTCAAGGACCAACTGGCCGCCGTTCGTGCTTCCAACCCGCTGTGCCGGTTCCTCTACCTCATGGGCCGGCGAGCCGATGGCGCCATCTTCTTTTTTGTGGACAGCGAGCCGGCCGACTCGAAGGGCTGCTCTCCGGCAGGGCAGATTTTTGAGGAGGTTTCGGAGGCTTGCCGCCGCGCCTTTTCCACACAGGCCGGCATCGTCGAAGGGCCAATCACCGACCGTTGGGGCACATGGGTCTCGGAGTTTGTCCCAATCTTTGCCCCTCGTAAGGCCCGGCTGATGACAGCCACCCGGCAGGACGCGCAGGAGATGGTGCGCACGGCCGTGAGCTACTACAGGAAAAATGGCAGGGCGCGCCTTTTGGAGGAGATGAGCCTGCCGGACGGAGAGTTCTGCAAAGGCGACCTGTATGCATTCGCCTACGACCCGGGCATGACGATGCTGGCCCACCCGACCCGGCCGGAGCTGGTCGGCCAGAACCTCCTCGATAAAAAGGATTGGCCAGGCGGCAAGTATTTCCGGCGGGAGATCCAGGAGGTTGCGCGAACCCAGGGAAGCGGGTGGGTGAGCTACGAATACATGAACCCGGCCAGCAATGCGTTCGAGCCGAAGGTCACCTATGTCGAGCAGGCCGACAACCTGATCCTCTGCTCCGGGGCCTACGCGGGAACCGGGGGCCTCATCGCGGTGCTGGGCATGGATATTGACGCGAGGACTTGGAACGGGCTGCTGGCGCGCGCCGCGCTGCCGCCTGCCCTGCTTACCCTCGCATTGGCTGCCATCTGGCTCGCGGGGTCGCTGCTGCTGGCCAGGCGGGCACGGCTCGGGCGCGAGGCTCCCCGATGGATGGGCCGCATCGAGCTCGCTTTGGTGGTTGCGGCCGGCATCGCCATCACGATGTTTGCCTCGTGGCTGGCGAACAAGCGGGAGGCCGATGCCACCAACCAGGCATTCAAACAGCTGGCGAATTCACGAACCGGTGCCGTCGCTGATTTGCTGCGAAACCTCCGCAATACCGAAATAGCCAGCCTGGCAGGCTTTTTTCAGCACAGCGAAAATGTCAGCCTCAACGAGTTTGCGCAGTTCGCTTCCTTCCTGACGGGGAACCCGGCGGTTCACGCCTGGGAGTGGATCCCAGCGGTGGCCGCGGCAGACAAGCCCCGGTTCGAAGCTCTTGCCCGCGCAGCCGGGATCCCCGGATTTGAAATCTGGCAGAAGGGAGCGCAGGGCAAGCGGGAGCCGGCCGGAGCCCGCGACGTGTATTATCCGATCCTCCATGTGTTTCCGCGCGAGGGCAACGAAGGCGACAGGGGCTATGACCTCGCCTCGGAACCTCTGCGGCGCGCAGCTCTTGATGAGGCCGCACGCACGGGCCTGCCAACCGCTACCGAACCGATCCCTCTGCTCCAGGGGACAGGCCAGCTGGGCATGATCTTCTGCCTGCCTGTCTTTGGCGGAGGCGAACCGAAGCTTCTGCGAGGGTTCAGCCTCGCCGTAACCAGCATGTGGGCCTTGCTGAGCTCCGAGGTCCAAGACGATGCCCTGTTCTTGGGGATTTCTCTTCTGCGCAAAGACGCGCCACCGGCAGCGCTCGCCACCTCATGGGGGCACGCCCCCCCCCCGGCCAAGAGCCTGTCCGTGATGCGCCCGTTCTTTGCTTTCGGCAGAGTCTTTGCGGTGACTGCCTACCCGGGGCCTAGCTTCCTGCGCCAGCAGGCAGCTGGCTGGGTGGCCGCCTTGGTCGGCCTCAGCCTCACCGCTGCGCTTGCCGTGGTCATCGGCGCGTTCCTCCGTCGCAGGGAGGAGCTGGAGCGGGTTATTTTCGAGCGGACCAGCGAGCTCCACGCAAGCGAGAAATCCTACCGCAACCAGTTTTCCGGCAACTCCTCGGTGATGCTGCTGCTGAATCCCACCGACGGAGAGATCCTTGACGCCAATGCCGCAGCGGTGCGGTTCTACGGCTATCCGCGAGAGCGGCTGCTGGCGATGTCCATCACAGAAATTAACACCCTGCCCGCCTCCGAAGTCCTGGAGGCCATGGCCTCCGTCAGGCCGGATCAGGGAAAAAAGTTTCAGTTTCAACACCGACTGGCAAGCGGCTTGGTGCGGGTGGTGGAGGTCTCGTTGTCGCGCATCCAGTTTGGCGCGCGCGAAGTTCTCCACTGCATCGTCCAGGACATCACAGAGCAGAAGGAAGCCGAGGCGGAGCTCGTGGAGAACAACCGCCAGCTCGAGGAGGCCATCGCCCGCTCGAACGAGATGGCTGTCCGGGCCGAGATGGCCAACATCGCCAAAAGCGAGTTTCTGGCCAACATGAGCCACGAGATCCGCACGCCGATGAACGGGGTCATCGGCATGAATGGCCTCTTGCTGCAAACCGAGCTCAACCCGAAGCAGCGGCGGTATGCCGAAATCGCACAGACCAGCGCCGAATCCCTCCTCGCCCTGATCAACGACATCCTTGATTTCTCGAAAATCGAAGCCGGAAAGCTCGACCTGGAAATCATCGACTTCGACCTTTCCGAGCTCCTGAAAGGTTTTTCGGATTCGATGGCCGGGCGGGCGGATGAGAAAGGCCTCGAGCTGATCTGCGCAGCGGCTCCGGACGTGCCGGTGAGCCTGCGGGGCGACCCTGGCCGCATCCAGCAGATCCTTGCTAACCTCGCGAGCAACGCGATCAAGTTCACCGCTTCGGGCGAGGTGGCGGCTCTCGTTTCTCTCGTGCAGGAGGGGGAGGGTGATGTGCGGCTTCGCTTCTCGGTGCGGGACACGGGGATCGGAATCTCCGGCGACAAGATCGCCATGCTTTTCGAGAAGTTTACGCAGGCCGACACCTCGACCTCCCGGGAATATGGCGGCACCGGGCTTGGGCTGGCCATCTCGAAGCAGCTCGTGGAGATGATGGGCGGTGAGATCGGCGCGGAGAGCGAAGTGGGCAAGGGATCGGAGTTCTGGTTCTCCTTGCGCCTGGAAAAGCAGCTGCGGAGCGAGTGCTCCCAGCCGCCTGCTGCCCTGCGGGATATTCGGGTGCTGGTCGCCGATGACAATGCCACGAGCCGAGAAGTCTTGGTCGCCCGCCTGGCCTCTTGGGGCATGCATGCGGAGGAGGCCTTGGACGGACCCTCCGCGCTCCAAGCCCTCTACCGGACATTGGAGGGCACCCCCTTCCGCCTCGCCCTCATTGACATGCAGATGCCAGGCATGGATGGGGAGGCGCTGGCCTGCGCGATCCGCGCAGACAGGCGGATGGACGATCTCCGGCTCGTCATGTTGGCCCCCCTGAGAACCACGGAAGAGAGCGCCTTTGAGCTCGGCTTTGCCGCGCATGTCAGCAAGCCGGTTCGCCACGAGGATCTGCTGGCTGCGCTCTGCCTCGCGCTGGCCGCGCAGCCGGAGATCGCCGCTCCCGCCGCTTCTGCCGCTTCTGCCGCAGAGCAAACAGCCGAAAGCCTGCCCGACCGACGCATGCCGCAGATCCTCTTGGTCGAGGACAACCTCATCAACCAGGAGGTCGCCATGGGCATCCTCAGCAATCTCGGGCTGCGTGCCGACGCCGTGTCGAACGGAGCCATGGCCGTCCAAGCGATCCAATCCGACATCCGCTACGACCTCGTGCTCATGGATGTCCAGATGCCGGTCATGGACGGGATCTCGGCTGCGAAGGCGATTAGAAACTTCGAAATGGAAGGCCGGAAATTGGCGGCGGGTTCCTCTCTGATGCCTCATATTCCGATCATCGCGATGACGGCCAATGCCATGCAGGGAGATCGGGAGGAGTGCCTTCTGGCAGGGATGGACGACTACCTGCAAAAGCCGGTATCTGTCTCTGGGCTGGCGGGCATCCTGAAGAAATGGCTGCCGCCGGACATCAAGGGGAGCTGACATCCGGCGCGTGAGCGGGCCGGGCGAACCTCTTGACCGGGAGCGAAAGCTTCGAGCCATCAACGTAGCCGCTGAGGAGGATCAAGCCTGGAAAGATCTCGATCCTCACCGCCCCGGTAACATCCTGGCGGAGCAGCCGGATCCCGCGATCCTCGACGAGAGAAACCCAGCCCGGCTCGGGGGACTCCCCTGCAGGGTAATTGGCGGCGGTTGCCACGAGGGCGGACGGATGAACGGCATCCAGAAACTCTGCGGAAACCGGGATCCCGGACCGGTGGTGGCCGGAGACGAGGATGTCCGCAGGGAGCTGGTCTCCCACCTGCTCGATCAGCCAGCTCTGCACCGACGGGCCCGCATCGGACAAAAAGAGGATCCTCGAGCCCCCCGCATCGAGCCGCACCACCAGCACCTTGTCGTCCGCCTCGCTTTTTGTGATTCCGGATGGAGGGAATAAGACGTGCAGCGAAACCCCTTGGCTGATCTGGAGGATGTCGCCCGCCCGGCAGAGCGATTTCGGCAGGCCCAGATCTTCCAGCCGGCGGTGGAGCCGCCTGCGCGAGGGCGAGCGGTCGGCCAGCACCGAGTCCACCACCATCGGCGGGACGGCGATCCCGGCCAGCCCGGCAGCGCCTCCGATGTGCCGCGCGTCTCCATGGCTGATGACCAGCCCATCCGGCGATTCCCTCCCACGGCTGTGGAGCCAGGGCACGAGCACCCCGCCAAGCGCCCGTGCCGGCCCGCAATCGAGCAGCCAGATTTTTCCGCCGCACTCGGCCGCCGCCGCGGCGCCGGCTTCAAAATCAAAAACTGTGATGGCGGCGGGCGCGGGCTCCGGGATGCCGACGTAAAAAGACGATCCCGGGAGCGCCGACGCGGCCTGCACGATGGCGAGGAGGGCCTTTGTAAAAACCAGGTTGGCATTGTTGAAGATCCCCGCCAGCGTGGAGGAGAAGATCCCGCCTGCAAGGGCCAGGCAGGCGGTCACCATGTTCACGAAGGCGAGCGGGATGATCGCCATGTTTGCCGGGAGAGCGATCATCGAGACCAGATGAAAATACAGGACGGTGAGGGGAAGCGAGCCGGCCCACGCGGCGAGCGAGACGGATGCCATCCCGCCGAGGTGCTCGGCGGATCCTGCGCCGAGCTTCTGCGACGGCGTCCAGAGCTGGCGTGGGACGAACGGGTCCGGGTGGACGTGGCGGCGGATCGCCCGATGGAGCGGGACCGCCATCAGCAGGATCGCCGCCACGACGAGAAACGAAAGCTGAAATCCGGGGTTGAATATCTCGCACGTCTGCTGCGCCAAAACAAAAAGGCCTGCGGCGCAAAGCGAGTTGAACGGCATCGGCTGGCGCGACGATGCCATGCCGATCAGAAAGATGGACGACATCACCACCGAGCGCAGGCTGGCGGACTTCCAGCCGGTGATGAGCGCGTAAAAAAAGAGGGCCGGGATAATGATCGCGACCGACCAGCGCCGGCGGACGCCCGCCATTTTCAATGCCTGCCAGAGGATGAGCCCGATCATTCCGACATGGAGCCCGCTGACGGAGAAAAGGTGGAAGGTTCCCGTGTTTCGGAACTCCTGCTGCAGCACATCTGGAATCGAAGACGTCACCCCGAGCACCATGCCCGCCAGGAGGTCGCAAACGACAGGATCTCCGCCGATCCCCTCCCTTAGCGTCCTCTCCATCCAGGCGCAGCAGCGCGAGGCCACGGAGGGGAGGGAATACCACGGGGCCGCCTGCAATACCACCACGTCAGAGCGGGCCTCCGCCTCGATCTCGCAGGTGATCCCGTTCCTACGCATCCACGCGCGGGCGTCGAAGGCGGCGGGGTTCCTCGGCGGGGGGATCTCCTCGATGCCGCCGGTCACGCGGATCCTGTCGCCGCGCGCCGGCGCGGGCGACTTCACCTCCACGGCGACATCGGCCGCACAAGGATGCCAGGCCCCCTCGAGCTCGAGCATTTCCATCCGGAGAGTGACCCGCTCGCGATCCTTCCCGAACGGCACGGGATCCGACACGACCGTGCCTGATGCCGAGCAGAGCTCCCGCCCGCCGCCGACCCTCTCCGCAAGCCGCCATGCGGGCGACTCGCGGGTTTGCCAGGCCTGCACGCAGGCGAATGCGCAGCCCACCGCGAGATAGGTGAACGCCGCGCGGCGAAAAAAAAGCCAGGCGATCAGGCCGCCCGCTGCGCCGGCGAGGAACGCGGATGATGGCGTGCCTGAAAGATCCGAGCCGAGGATCCCAGCCATCGCAGCTAGCAGGAGCCCGAGGAACGGCAGCCTTTGACGAAAGAGCGCCGGACGAAATCGCACGGCGGCCGGCAAAATCAGCCAGGTTAGTTATTGAAGGAAAACGGGCTGTAGAGCGACTCCTCGTAGCCGGAGTCATACCAGTCGTCAATGAACGGGTGGTTGTAGGCGAAGGGGGCCTCGTCCTGGTAGTGGCGGCTGTTGTAATACTCGCCCTTCTGCATCTTTGCCGCCTGCGACTTCTGCTTCGGAGAGTTGTTCCCGTAAAAGCCCTGCGTCTCGGTCAGGTAGTTGAGAAGCTGCGCGCTCGCGCCGGCCGATTTCAGGCCCGCCAGCTGGGCATACGACAGATCATAGGCTTTCCGAGTGCTGTTCAAATACCCGACAATCGTATTTGTCGGCACCCCCTTGACGACCAGGTTGCTGATGTCCTGGTAGTCCAGCACCCGCGCGTTGGTCATTTTCTGAACCGTCGCGGGAGCCACCCCCCGAGATGAGGCGGCGGAGGTCACGGCCGAGTCCACCTTGGGGCCGGAGGACGCGCACCCGATTAAGAAAAACCCGGCCAGGGCCGGAGCGAAGTGACGGAATAGATTCATGATGATAGCTGTTTGGTGGCGGGCGAACTCCCTCCGGATGCACGATCCATACTCCCGCCCGCACCGCATTGCAAAGTGAAAATCAAACGGCTCTGCGGGAATCCCCGGCGGCAGGGGCCTCGGCGAGGCGCAGGATGGCATCGGCCGCGCATGCGGCACCGAAGCCGTTGTCGATATTGACCACGGTGACCTTGCTGGCGCAGCTCGTGAGCATGCCCAGGAGCGCGGCGATCCCCCCGAGATTTGCCCCGTAGCCGACGCTTGTCGGAACTGCGATCACCGGCCGGCTGACGAGGCCGGCGATGACGCTGGGAAGCGCGCCTTCCATCCCTGCGACTACGACAAGGACCCCGCACGCGCGCAGGCGATCGATCTCGGCAAGCAGGCGGCCGAGGCCGGCAACTCCCACGTCGGAGACGCGCTCGACTTTCTGCCCAAACGATTCGAGCGTGACGGCCGCCTCGTCCGCCACCGGCAGGTCGGACGTCCCGGCGCAGACGACCCCGGCGGAAAATCTGGAGCCAGAAGCCCCCGCTGCACCGATCGTAATGCAGCGCGCGCGGGCATGCCATGCCGCGCTAGGAAAAATTTCCTCGACCGCCTCAAAGTGCGCCTGAGTCGCGCGGGTCGCCAGCACCGGCTGCCCGGCTGCGAGCAGCGCCGCCGCGATCTCCGCCACCTCGCATGGCAGCTTGCCCTCGCAAAAAATTGTTTCCGGCCGGCCGCACCGGTCCAGGCGCCCGATATCCACCTGCGCGCAATCAGGCGCCATTCGAAAAGAGGTAGCGCATCGTAACCATCCCGCTCTCGACGAATCCGTGCTTCAGATAGATCGCGCGCGATTCGCTCGGCCGGTCGGTCAGCAGCGTGATGCGCAAAAAATTCTTTTGGCGGGCAAATTCGATCGCGTGCTTCAGGAGCCGCGACCCGTATCCCTGCCGGCGATGCTCGCGGCGGATGACGAGATCCTCGAGGAGCAGGACAAACCCGCCCTCCGCCGTGCTGATCGTGATCAGCAGGTTGATCATGCCGACGATCTTCGTCTGGTTCCGCAGCACAAAAATCCTTCCCCGCGAGGGCTGCTCGAGGATCAGGCGAAGCCCGCGGACCTGCTTCTCTGGATTCGGTGTGAAATCCTCCTCCTCCGTAAATAGCTCGCCCAGGAGCTCTGCCAGTTCCAACAGGTCGTCCAATGTGGCGGGTTCAATGCGGAGGTCGCTCATAGCCGATTGGCGATAAGCGATTCTCGGGCTCATGGCAATCCGAGATCTGGACGAAAAGACGATTTTCTCTCAAATGCGATACCAGTCCGAGCATTTGATCATAACGATTCCTGCTCGGGTGATCTCCGCGTGCTCCGCTTTCTCCGTGTGAGGCATCGCCGGATCCGGTATCAGTCGGACGCCTACGGCGATGGCGAACGTGATGATTGGAGAGTTCAGGCTGGCGCACAATTCCTTGCGGCCCTCTGCCCGCCGAGCTACCTTGGCAGCCGATGCGCTACCTCGATCCCAAAAACGACCTGACTTTCAAGAAGGTCTTCGGCGAGCACCCGC
>JBAXXX010000087.1:0-16304 GCA_037127695.1 Verrucomicrobiia bacterium
AATTCTTCCCTCAAAAACTCCGAAATCGCTCTTGCAAAATGAACACAGTTGCTGGTGGGGCGGGATGGACTAGTCCGGGGCCGTTAGTTTTCGATTATTATCTGGGGCTCGGAACCGGCGGATCAGATCCGTTGATCGGAAAATCGGATCCGGCCCTGCAAGCCGCATTCATCAGCAACAATGTCTATTGGACGGGCCTCAACGGCAACGAGGCTCTCGGGAGCCCGATCAAAATCTACGCGCCGCTTGCATACAGCGATGGCAGCAGCATGAGCCATCTCGATTTCAGCGTCAATCTGGCACAGAGCCTGCTGATGTATCCCAGCGACGCGCCAGGGCTCCCGCTCGCATACAGCTATTCTGGGCTCGAGCTCGGGATGTGGAAAGATATGGGCTACGATGTCGTGCCGGAACCTGCGACCATCGTGTTTGTCCTGCTGGCCGGCGGGGGCCTGCTGGCCAGGGAAATCCTCCGCCGCCGGGCAGCGGGCGCCTGCGGATAAATCAGAGAGGGAGCTCCTATGGCGGCCATGCGGTTCGCAGCCATGCGTTGCAGCTCACTTCCGGAGGGGCTGATTCATCTGCCCCACGAAAACCAGATGCCTGGCCGAGCCCGCTGCCTGCATTCTCCGAAGGGAGGCAGCCCTCGGGCCTCGGCAAGGCGGGCGGGGGCGCCCACCCTCCATTTTTTACGCCCGCGTGACGCCGCGCCCTGGCAACGCAGTTGACAGCCCGGAAATTTCCGCCAAACTCATCCGCAAGAATATTCCACTACTACTATGGCACTCGAAATTGGAACCCAAGCACCTGACTTCACACTGAAATCCCTATCCGCCGACGGGCTGGTTGACGTGACCCTCTCGTCGAATTTCGGCAGGCAGGCGACGGTCCTCCTGTTTTTTCCGCTGGCCTTCACCGGGGTCTGCACGCAGGAGATGTGCGACGTGACGTCCGGGCTGCAGAAGTATGCGGACCTGAAAGCCGAAGTGCTGGGGATCAGCGTGGACAGCCCGTTTGCCCAGGGAGCCTGGGCGAAGAAGGAGGGGATCTCGATCAAGCTTTTGAGCGACCTCAACAAATCGGTAACCCTTGCCTATGACGTCGTGTTTTCCGGGCTGGCCGGGATCGGAGACACGTCCGCCCGCGCCGCATTCGTCGTGGATCAGGCGGGCATGATCGTTTACAGCGAGCGGACGCCCACGCCGAAAGACCTTCCGGACTTCGCTAAGATCGAAGCCGCGCTCAGGAGCCTCTAGTCCCGGGCGACCTGCCGGGCTTGAGCGAGCGCCCAGCGCGCCAGCAGAACCGTGCCGCACAAACCGCATGAATGTGATCCCGACGCGAACCGACCGTCCCGACCTGCGGAATTTTCCGGACTTTCTCATCCTCGGCCCGCAAAGAACCGGAACAACCTGGCTGTTCTTCAACCTCCACCTCCACCCGGAAATCCTTCTTCACCGGATGAAGGAGACCTACTTTTTCAGCACCCTTGGGAAGCCGGAGCACCCGCACTTTCGCTATCCTTGCCTGGAGGATTACCTGGGTTCCTTTGACGAGCGGTTTTGGGAGCGGCTGAAAAAACATTATATCTGCCTGAGGAAATCTCTCTCGGTCTATCGTCCGAAAATCCATGGGGAGGCGACGGCATCGTATGCGCTTCTTCCGGAGGAGGTGATTGCGGAGATCGTTGCCTGCAAGCCGGGCATCAAAGGAATCATCATGCTGCGCGATCCGGTCGAGCGCGCCTGGTCCCATGCGAAAAAGACATTGGTGCGAGGCAGTTCTGAGCCTGTCGGGTTCGAGAAGTTCCGGGAGTATTTCGAGAGCACGGGCCAGCGCCAGCGCGCGGATTACCCGTCGATGATTGCGGCGTGGAAGCGGCACCTGGCCCCCGTGCACCTCTACCTCGGCCGCTACGACCGGATCGTCAGCGCCCCGAGCCCCTTCCTCGAGGATGTCGAGAGGTTTCTCGGCGTCACCACGAAGGCCCTCTTCTTCAACCGCCACCTCACGATCAAGCTCAACCCGACCTCCGATGCCAGCATGCCCGAAGACATCCGCCGGTTCCTGGAAGATTTGCTCGCGAATGATATCGACGCCTACCGCAGGATTCTGAGCGACATCGGAGACGGGCGAGCTGTTTAATGTTTTTCGGCCCTATTTCTTTGCGGAGGCCGGCCTCTTATTCTTGTGCATCGCCCGCCGAGGCGGTAATTTCCTTTTTTCAAACAAATGACGCTACTCGACAAAGTCTGGCAGTCGCACGCCGTGAGGACGCTTCCGAACGGATCCACTCAGCTCCTGATCGGAACCCACTTGATCCATGAGGTGACCAGCCCGCAGGCCTTCGGCATGCTGCGAGACCTCGGATTGAAAGTTCTGTACCCATCCCGCACATTCGCGACGGTGGACCATATCGTGCCGACCGATGAGCGCGAGGAACCGTTCAGCGACAGCCTCGCAGATGAGATGATCCGCGCGCTCCGGAATAACTGCGCGGATTCTGGCATCAAGTTTTTTGATCTGCCGACCGGCCAGCAGGGGATCGTGCATATTGTTGGCCCGGAGCAGGGGATCACCCAGCCGGGGATGACGATCGCGTGCGGCGACTCGCATACCTCGACCCACGGGGCGTTCGGGGCGATTGCGTTTGGCATCGGCACCAGCCAGGTCCGCGACGTGCTAGCCACCCAGACGATGGCGATCCGGAAGCCTCGAGTCCGGCGGATCAACGTCAACGGAAAGCTTGCGCCAGGAGTATATTCCAAGGATGTCATCCTTCACATCATCCGGCAGCTCGGTGTGAATGGCGGCTTGGGGTTTGCCTACGAATATGGCGGGACGACGGTTGAGGGGTTTACTCAGGAAGAGCGCATGACGGTCTGCAACATGTCCATCGAAGGCGGCGCTCGCGTCGGGTATATCAACCCGGATGAAACGACGTTCGCCTACCTGAGGGGGCGTCCGCATGCGCCAGCGGGAGCGGAATGGGATGCTGCGGTCGTGCGCTGGAAGGCCTCGGCTTCCGATCCGGACGCGAAGTACGACGACGTCGTCACCTACCAGGCGGAAGACATCGCGCCGACCGTGACCTGGGGGATCAACCCAGGCCAAGCGATCTTCATCGATGAAAATGTTCCGCTCATGGACGAGGTTCCCGAGAAGGATCGCGGCACGGCTGAGGAGGCGCTCGCACACATGCAGCTCAAGGCAGGGCAGCCGATCAAGGGGACCAAGGTGGACGTGGCCTTCCTCGGAAGCTGCACAAACGGCCGCCTCAGCGACCTCACGGAAGTCGCCAGGCATATCAAGGGCCGCAAGGTCCATGCCGGGGTGAAGGCGATTGTTGTCCCAGGCTCGCAGGGGGTGGCAGCGCTTGCCGAGAGCATGGGGCTCGCCGCGATCTTCCGCGATGCAGGGTTCGAATGGCGCGGGGCCGGGTGCTCGATGTGCCTGGGCATGAACCCGGACAAGCTCGTCGGCGACCAGCTCTGCGCAAGCTCAAGCAACCGAAATTTCAAAGGCCGCCAGGGAAGCCCGACCGGCCGCACCGTCCTCATGAGCCCGCTCATGGTCGCCGCCGCAGCCGTCTCCGGAGAAATCTCCGATGCCCGCGAGATCTTCCAAGTAAAGTAAAACCAAGGACCGCAGAAATCTTTCCGACGATTCGCCCAGAGGAATGCAGATCGAAAAACAAACCCGCGCTTTTCCCGTGAGCCCCCACCTCTCCATTTCTCATTTCCAATTTTTGATTTCTCATTTCTAATTTTAAAAAGATGGCACTTAAAAAAATCACGCAGGTCACCGGGCTTGGAGTTTATGTTCCTGGCGACGACATTGACACCGATCGGATCATCCCCTCGCGCTTCATGAAGTGCGTGACATTTGATGGTCTTGGGGAGTTTGCCTTTGCCGATGCCCGTGGAGCCACGAAGGCAGCCGGGGGAATCCACCCGTTCGACGACAGCCGCCTTTCCGATGGCTGCATCCTACTCTCCGGCTCGAATTTTGGGTGCGGCAGCTCAAGGGAACATGCACCCCAGGCACTTTCCCGGTTCGGCGTCCGCGCGATTCTCGCCGAGAGCTTCGCGGAAATCTTCTTTGGAAACTCGATCACCCTCGGGATGCCCTGCGCTGTGATGAGGCCTGAAGATCTCCGTGCGGTGGCAGCGATCATCGAGTCCGACCCCGCCGCGCTGCTCACTCTGGATCTTTTGGAGGGCAAGGCGAGCATCGCTGACATGGACTTCGAGGCCTCGCTGCCCGACCATGCCAAGGAGGCGCTTGTGACCGGCCGATGGGATGCCATCGCAGATCTGCTCGAGGGCCTCGATGGCGTGCGGGCCTGCGCCTCGGCCCTGCCCTACATGGCAGCCTAAAGCCCACCGATCGAAGCAGCTCCCAGGATGCCGGCATCCCAGTCCTTCCAGACCGGGTCAAGACCCAGGTTTTTGAGGGCTTTTTTCATGGAGTCGGCGCTGCGCCCGTCGGATATCGCGAACTGTTCGGTAGCGGCCTCTGACCCGCTAGCCTCAAGGGGCTTTCCGCGCACGGTCAGATGGGCGGTGCCACGTCCCTGCCCGGTGTAGCCGCCCGGTTCTGTCTGGCTGCCAGCGCTCATCATGGTGATTCCGAGCGGAGCCACCACGTCGCGCAGGGCGGCCGACTCGCGCGTGCTCAGCACGATCCCGACCGTCGGGAAGGTGATCCGCAGCGCGCAGAGGAGGCGGATGAATTCCCGGTCGGGAAGCGGATGCCGGGGGACGAACCCGCCAGCCGCCGGACGCAGCCGCGGAAGGCTCACCGTGATTTGCGACGTCCAGCAAACCCGCAGCAGGAATTCGAGGTGGGCGGCCAGGGCGAGCGCCTCCTCGCGCCAGCTCCAAAGCCCGAAAAGCGCGCCGATGCCGATCCGGCGAAACCCTGCCGCATGCCCGCGCTCCGCGCAGTCAAGCCGCCAGGCAAAATCTTTTTTGGGTCCGTGCGGGTGCATCTCCGCGTAGGTCGGTCGGTGGTAGGTCTCCTGGTAAACCACGAGCCCCTCGGCGCCGGCCGCCACGATCGGGCGGTAGCCACCGGCCTCCATCGGCGCAACCTCGATCGAGATCCCGGGAACAAATCCCCGCAGCCGCTGGACGCACAGCTCCAGGTAGCCGCCCGAAACAAATTTGGGATGCTCGCCGGCGACAAGAAGGAGGTTGCGGAAACCCTCGGCCGTCAAGTGCCTGGCCTCGGCCTCGACCTGATCGATTTCCAGCGTCACCCGCTGGATCGGATTTTCCCGCGAGAACCCGCAATACGCGCACGAGTTGATGCACTCGTTTGAAAGATAAAGCGGTGCGAACAGCCGCATCGTCCTCCCGAAATGCCGCCGTGTCAGCGCAGCGGCGTCCGCCGCGAGCCGGCACAGGTCGCTGCTGGGATCCAGCAGGCGCTCAAAGGCCCTGAGCCCGGAGGATTTGCGGCTGAGGGAATTTTCTAGTTCGTCTGAGAACGGCATGGAGACCTCACCTGGATCAATCAGGGGCTCAGATTGGGTATTGCCTCGGCCGGCGGCAAAATGAGGAGCAAGATGTGCAGCTTCACTATGATTTCTCCCGGCTAGCCAGCCAATGCGCGGGCATTTTCGAAGCGGGCGAGCGTCCGGGATTTTCCCAGCACCTCGAACATCTCATACAGGCCCGGGCCGACCGAGCGGCCGCTGACGGCGACGCGGGCAGGGTGGACCAGTTCGCCCGTCTTGACCCCGAGTGTGGCAGCGGTCTCCTTGAGCTTCGCTTCGATGGCCGGGTGCGACCAATCCTGGAGCTCGGAAAGCGCGTTGCCGAGCGCCTGGAGGCGGCCGGAGGCTCCGGGCTTTGATAGGCTTTTTGCGACCGCCTCGGGATCGAACGCATAATCTTCTGTGAAGAGAAATCCGATCCAGCCCGGGACATCGCTCAGGTGCTTGACCTTCGGCTTGACGATCGCGAGCGCGGGCCGCAGGGCCTCGTGCGTCCCGTACGGGATCCCTGCCTTGTCCACAAACGGCAGGGCAAGCTCCTCGAACCGCTCGGGAGACATGTGCAGGATGTGCTGGCCGTTCAGCCAAAAACATTTGTCGAGGTCGAAGATCGCGTTCCGGCGGTTGATATCGGCCAGGTCGAAGAGCGCTTGGATTTCCGCGACCGGGAGGATCTCGCGGTTTTCTCCTGGAGACCATCCGAGCAGGCAGAGGTAGTTCGCAACCGCCTCCGGAGTGTATCCGAGGTCGAGGAAATAGGTGATGCTCGACCCGCCATCCCGCTTGCTCAGCTTTTTTCCCTCGGCATTCAGGATGAGCGGGATGTGCGCAAACTTCGGCGGCTCGGCGCCCAGCGCCTGGTAGATCTCGATGTGCTTCGGCGTGTTTGACAGGTGGTCCTCCCCGCGGATGACATGCGTGAGCTCCATCTCGATGTCGTCCACCACATTCACAAAGTGGAAGATCCACGAGCCGTCCGGGCGGCGGATCGTCATGTCCGGATGGGTGGCGGGGTTCGACATATCGAACTCGATCCTCCCGCAGACGATGTCCTCGACGACGACCGGCTTCCGCGGCGAGCGGAAGCGGATCGCGCCCCCATCCTCGTAGAGGTGGCCTCCGGCCTCGAGCCTCGCAAAGTATTTCTCGTAGATGGGGGTGCGCTCGCTCTGCTGGTAGGGGCCGAACGGGCCGCCCTTGTCGGGCCCCTCGTCCCAGTCGAGCCCGAGCCAGCTCAGTCCGTCGTAGATAACCTTGTAGGCCTCCGCCGTGTTCCGCTTCTCATCGGTGTCCTCGATCCGCAGGATAAATTTTCCGCCGTTTTGGCGGGCGTATAGCCAGTTGAAAAGTGCGGTGCGGGCACCCCCGACATGGAGGAACCCCGTAGGTGATGGCGCGAATCGTGTGCGGACGGTCATCCGCCGAGAAAACGGCATTCGCGCGCGGAACTCAATCGGAATCGGAAAATGATCCCGGCAATCACATTCCCCCGGCGCCGCCGGCCTGCGCGGCCACCTGCTTGAGAAGCGGGCCGAACTCCCCCGACCACAGGCCCATGAGCGGGCGCGGGTCATCGAACCCGGACTCCCCGGCATTGCTGACGGAGAAGACCCGCGGAGAGAGCCGGTAGTCGTTCGTTCCCGGAAGCTGCGAGATCCTGACCCTTACGCGGATCGTTTGCGGGTCGCCGTAGCTCCCCCACATCACGTTGGCAAACCGGCTGGACCCTTTGTCAAACGAGACCGAGTCTGGAAAATTGGCCGGTCCGACCTGGTAGCCGGCCTGAGGGAAAACCGCCTGCGCGGCCGCGACGATTGCTGCGGGGTTCGAGTTTGTCACGGTCACCGAGCCGAGCCCGCCGGACTTTGCCACCGGGGAAGCCAGGCAGCCAGAGAGAAGAAAACCGAGCGCCGCTAGAAGGAAAGCTTTCATTGCGTGCATCCAAGCGGAATCCACGCCCGCACACAAGCTTGTCAGATGGCAATCATTTAGCAGCCATCGAGCTCATCCCCTCAAACCAGAAACGAGCAGACGTATTGGCAGATCCCGTCTTCCACCTGGATCGTGAACCCGGACTTTGCGGGCACCTCAAACGAGGAGCCTGCGGCGAAGCTGGAGTTGGCGTGCGCCCCGTCGAGAACCACCGAGCAGGAGCCGTCGCTGATCTCCATCCGCTCGGCGGCATCGGTTCCGAAATGGTAGGTTCCCGGGTAGATCAGCCCGAGGGTGCGCTTGGAGCCGTCGGCAGCAAGGACCGTGTGCGAGACGACGCGTCCGTCGAAATAGACGTTGGCTTTGGCGAGGGCTGTGACATTTGGGAATTCCATAAAGATGATTTGTGTTTCGGCATGAGGATGCCTCCCGCAATATTGCGCGAGCCTCATTTTTTTTGCACGCGAATCCGTGCGTGCATGAATGGCCGGCTCGCAGCTCACTCCGGACTGGACTTTTTGTTTTGAGATCATCAGCGGAGGAAGACGAGCGCTTTTGCGGATTCCCATCGGAGTTCGGGATGAATCGTCCCCGGTGGGAATGAGCGCGCGGGGAAAATGCGGATTGAAAAGCATGCATCCCACAGTATCGTTCGCCGCATGGCAAAGGAACGCACCCTGACCTCTATCCGGCAAGGGACCGACCGGCGGGAGGATGACGTTCCATGACCGCTGCGGCCAGCGTCCGCACCGCCTTCGAAAACAATTTTTCTCTTGGGCTTGAGGTCGGAGCAGCGCTGTCGGTGTGGCAGCAAGGCCGGGAGATCGTGAGCGTCTGCGGCGGGTTCCGGGATGCCGCGCAGCAAATCCCATGGGATCCGGAGACCCTCGTCCTCATTTGGTCCGCGACGAAAGGCATCGCGGCGGCCTGCGCTCTCCATGCGATCGGGCGCGCCGGGCTTGGCCTGGCAACCCGTGTGGCCGATGTCTGGCCGGAATTTGCGCGAGGCGGGAAGGAAGGGATCACGATCGGGCAGGTGCTCTCGCACAGCGCAGGCCTCGGAGCGCTTGATCGGACCGACCTCTCGGTGCTTGACCACGAGGGGGTAGCCCGGGCGATTGAGGATCAGGTGCCGTTCGCAGAGGGCGCCTCCGGTCCGGGCTACGGGCCGAGGACGTTCGGATTCATCGCGGACGAGCTCGTCCGGCGGATCGCCGGGGGGACCCCGCTCGGGCGCTACTGGCGCAGGGAATTCGGAGAACCTCTCGAGCTCGACCTCTGGATCGGCCTGCCGGAGGTCGAGCACCCCCGCGCGGCCACCATGCTCCCTCCCAGCGAGGCTGCCTCTGAAGGCAATTCGGCATTCCTTGCGGCGATAAACCGGCCGAACTCGCTCACGCGCAGGGCGTTCACATCGCCCGGCGGGCTTGCCGCCGTCTCCACAATGAACTCCCCCGCCGCCCGCTCGGCGTCGATCCCCTCGATGAGCGGGATCGGGTCGGCCCGCGCGCTCGCCAAATTCTATGCCATGCTCGCCGCAGGCGGCAGGTGGGAAGGGGTTTCCTATTTCGGCGACAGCGAGCTTGGATGGATGTCCACCCGCATCGCCCAAGGGTTCGATAAGATCCTTCACATCGAGACCTCGTTCTCTGCTGGCTTCATGATGGATCCCGTGGCTGGAGGGAAAGTCCGGGAGCTATTCGGGCCTTCGCTGCGGGCGTTCGGACACTCGGGAGCTGGGGGGAGCCTCGGGTTTGCAGACCCGGATTCCGCCATCGGCTTCGGCTATGTGATGAACCGGATGGAGGCCGGGGTGCTGCCCGGCGCTCGCGCTCAGGCCCTGATCCGCGCCCTCTACTCCGGATAAAAGCTCTCCTGCCAATCGGCTTGCGAAGCGAGGCCGGTGGGAGTAGCAATGCGGTGTGAACATTTACGCGAGGGCACTGCGGTATTTCCGGCCGTTCTTCTGGCCGACGTTCGGAGGGGTCTTGCTGACGCTTGCGGCGATCGCATTCAACCTGCTCAAACCCTGGCCGTTCAAGTATATCGTCGACGGAATCCTTGATCCGTCGGGGGGGACATCCGAAGCCCGGGCGGCGGTCAGGCGGTGGTTCGGGGACGGGAACCCATCCGGAGCAATCTTGGGCTTCGCGCTGGCTATGGTCGTCATCAGCGTCATGGCCGGGCTGATAAACCTCGCCTCCAACTACCTTTTTATCCGGGTCGGCCTGCGCGCGCTGCTCAAGCTGCGAACCGACATTTATTCGGCGCTGCAGGCGCTGCCCCTGAAGTTTCATGACGCCCGGCGGAGCGCGGACTCGAGCTTCCGGGTCGCCTACGATTCCCAGAGCATCCAGACGATCTACAACAAAGGGTTCGCCACGATCTTGTCCTCCCTGGTGATGCTTTTCAGCGCGCTGGTGATCATGTTCCGGATGAACTGGCCGCTCACGCTCGCCTCTCTGGCGATCCTGCCGTTTGTCGTGTGGGCGATCCACCATTACGCCGAGCGCGTCCGGCGGCAGTCCACCACGATCCAGGAGCGCGAGAGCGATCTGCTGACCCTCGCGCAGGAGGGCTTGAGCCAGATTCGGATGGTCCATGCGTTCGGGCGCGAGGCGTTTGAAATCGGACAGTTCCAGCGCCGGGCCGCCCAGAGCCTCGAGGCGAACATGAGGCTGAACATGACCACCGTGGCGAGCGCCCTGGTCGTGGGAGCTCTCATGGCGGTCGGGACCGCGCTCATGTATTATATCGGCTCGTTGCAAGTGCTGAAGCCCGGGAATGAGTTCACGCTCGGGGATCTCCTCGTGTTCTCGTCCTACCTTCTCATGCTCTACCAGCCGCTCGAGCAGCTCACCTACACGGCCTGGGCGCTCGAGGGGGCGGCGGCGGGCGCGGCCCGCTGCTTCGAGGTCCTCGACCGGGACAACGATGTCCCGGATGCCCCCGATGCCCATCTGCTAGAGCGCGCTGACGGCCGCATCAAATTCTCTGGCGTATCATTCGGATACACCGACGAGCGAACCATACTCAACGACCTCTCGTTTGAGATCGAGCCCGGGCAGACGGTGGCTTTTGTCGGCAGCACCGGAACAGGAAAAAGCACGCTGCTGAGCCTGGTGCCGAGGTTTTACGAGCCGGGATCCGGAATCGTCTCTCTCGATGGGTGCGACCTCCGCCAGATTACAAAAAAAAGCCTGCGCTCGCACATCGGGATGGTCCTCCAGGACACCCTGCTCTTTTCTACGACGGTCCGTGAAAACATCGCTTACGGAAAGCCGGAAGCAACCGACGAGGAGATCATCGATGCCGCGATCCGCGCGCAGGCCTACGATTTCATCATGCAAATGCCGGAGGGATTCGACAGCCCGGTGGGTGAGCGGGGCGGGCACCTCAGCGTCGGGCAGAGGCAGAGGATCGGCATCGCGCGCGCATTTCTGAAGGATGCGCCGATCCTCCTCCTCGACGAGCCGACCAGCGCTTTAGACCCTTCGACCGAGCACGCGATCATGGAGACGATCGGCGACCTCATGCGCGGGAGAACCACCCTGATCGTCACCCACCGGATCTCCACCGTGCATGGGGTCGGAAGGATCATTGTTCTAAAAAACGGGAGGATCGTCGAAGACGGCCCAGGCCCGGTGCTGCTCGCCCAAAACGGCCCCTACGCCGCGCTCTACAAAGACGCACAGGCGGAGTAGCAAGTAAAAGCCCGGGATCGGCCGCCCCCTGTGGTTTCCTCGGGCTACGAGGAAGGAGGCTTGGAAAGCGGGTTGGAAGGGAGCCCGGGGATTTCTCCGAGCTGCTTTGCCCGCATCGGCTTGGACGGAAGATTGGCCTTGGATTTGGTCAGGTATTCCGAAAGTGTGGCGGTGATCATGCGCGCGGTTCGCCGGGCGTCCGGAGTCACCCCGCTCGTGACCGATGTCAGAACGATATGGGGTGCCGCAACAAACGGCCCGCTGAAAATTCCCCCTGGCTCGGCATTGGATCCGCCGGTTGTCTCGATGATCGCAAATGGCGTTCTGCGGCCTTGCCTCAGGTCGTAAACGCGGGCAACGCATTCCATTTTGGTTCCGCCGAGCCCCAGGCCGAGAGTCGCCCGCAAGGCCCTGCTCCCTTGGGAAATCCGCGAAAACTCTCCCTCGATAAGCCAGGAATTTGACCTCTCGACGGGCTCGGACGGCCCGATGGCCTGCGCCGGAGCGATGTGCTTCGTGAGCCGGGAGGTCAATTTCTCAGAAAAAGCTTCCTGAAACTCAGAGATAAAGGTGCCCAGATCAGCCCCTTTTCGATCCACTCGCAGGCCCGCGTTCGGCAAAAGAAACGGCCGCACGTAAATCGCCTCCGGCGTCTGCACGAGGTCCGTCCCCGGCTGAAAAACCGAATGCTTCACGCTGACCGATGCGCAGCCGGAGAAAATGCCGGCCAGCGCTGCCAGCAAGAGGTGGGGGATGAGCTTCATGGGAGAAAAGCGGCAGGCCCTGCAGAGATTCGAACCCGGTGCCACCCAGCGGCCCTCCGAGCTTTGTAAAACGTTGAATTGAGATATCATTTTTTCCTTAAACAAGATGTGCGTGATCTGCATCGTATCTTTTATTGAGGGCATCCACAACGTCATTCTCGACCTCTTTGGTTGAACGAATGAAAAAACCGTGGCAGCCTGAGATCACCCTATGAATAAACCTCGTTTGAGCTTTCTGGCGATTTGGAACATGAGCTTCGGATTTCTTGGCATCCAGTTTGGGTGGGGCCTCCAGATGGCGAACATGAGCTCCATCTACCAATACCTGGGCGCAAAGCCCGATGAGCTCGCTCGTCTCTGGCTTGCGGCTCCGCTCACCGGGCTGATCCTCCAGCCAATTATCGGGTATTTCAGCGATCGCACATGGAACCGGCTCGGGCGCCGGAGGCCGTATTTTTTAGGGGGGGCGATCTGCGCGTCGGGGGCGTTGATTCTCATGCCGAATTCCTCGGCTCTTTGGATGGCTGTCGGCTTGCTGTGGATCCTCGACGCCTCGGTGAATCTGAGCATGGAGCCTTTTCGGGCATTTGTTGCGGACAAGCTTCCCCAGGAGCAGCATTCCATCGGGTTTGCAACCCAGAGCGTCCTGATCGGCTTCGGAGCTGTGGTTTCCTCCGCGCTCCCGTGGGTGCTGATGAACTGGTGCGGCATGACCGCCGAGGCAGGAGCGGGCGGATCGATCCCTGCGGCCGTTCATTGGGCGTTCTATATCGGGGCCGGGGTGTTTTTAGCCGCCGTGCTCTACACGATCGTTTCCACCCCGGAGTACCCTCCCGAAGACATCGAGGCATTCCGCCGGAATAATGCCGCCACGGCCGGACCGTTCCGCGCATTCCAGGAGATTTTTCACGGCATCAAAACGATGCCGAAAACCATGCGCCAGCTAGCTGCCGTGCAATTTTTCACCTGGCTGGCGCTCTTCTCGATGTGGATCTACTTTGGGACAGGGATCGCGGAGAAGATCTTCAGCGGGGCACCTGGAAGCGCGCGCTACACGGAAGGGGTGGCGTGGGGAGGCGTCTGCTTCTCCGCCTACAACGGGATCGCTTTTGTCTTTGCTTTTGCGCTCCTCTGGCTGGTCCGCCGGTTCCGGGCGAAAGATATCCACACGTTCTGCCTGCTGGCCGGCGGGCTAGGCCTGGCCTCGGTGCCATTCATTTCCAACCCGGCTCACCTGCTTGCCTCCATGGCGGGCGTCGGGGTTGCCTGGGCCTCGATTCTGGCCATGCCTTATGCCATGCTTGCATCCTCGCTCCCGCCAGATAAAACAGGATTCTACATGGGCGTTTTTAACTTTTTCATCGTGATCCCTCAGATTGTGATGTCGGTTTTTCTTGGAGGGCTGATTGTGAAGCTCAGCGGGGGGAACCAGCTTGCCCCGGTGCTTGTCGGGGGAATTTCCCTGTTCATTGCGGCCGCCCTCACTCGCATTGTTGACGAGGCCCCGGTATCTCCATGATCCCCGCAGCCCATGCTCACGGCTCCCTCGAGGAGGCGATCCCCGGTGCACAGCCGACCTCTCTGGCCTATTCCTGGCCGCCAGGTGCCAGCTGCGCAAAGTCCCAGGTGCGCATCGCTTGGAATGCTTCAGGAATTTTTGTCCGCGCCGACCTGGAGGATGAGGATGTCACCACCGCCGCCACCGGCGACTCCCAGCACATGTGGATGCTTGGGGATGTCTTTGAAGTTTTTCTGGAGGCGGAAGGGGCCGGTTTTTACACCGAGATGCATGTCGCTCCTGGGAACCACCGGCTGCACCTTCGCTTTCGCCCGGAAGACTTCGAGGCGATGGCGCAGAAGTCGCTCCCGCTTTCTGCCCTGATCGTTCGTCCGCCCGGCTTCGAAAGCCGCTATATGAAAACTCCCTCAGGGTGGGCGGCCGAAGTCCGCATCCCTGTCGGGCTGGTGGATCCGGCGGGAGAAATTTTGGCTCAATCCCGCTGGAAGGCCTCCTTCTGCCGATACGATGCGTGGTCGGATGCCCGCCCGCCGGTGCTCTCTTCAACGAGCCCTCACGAGGATCTGAGCTTTCACCGCCGTCACGAATGGAGGCAGCTATGCTTTTGAGCGACGAGCATGTCGAGCTCTTGAAGGGCGATTTGGATTACATCCTGGCCCGCACAAAATGCAATTCGATCCAGCTCTCCAAAGGGCAGGTGGCGAACGCCCTGCAGCGAGATCCCGATGTGCTCCTCGACCTGGTCGAGGGCATGCCCGCATCCGAGTCCCGATGGCTCAGCGTGCCTCCCGATGTGATCGGCTCGTTGATCCAGCGCAGGGCGAGAGGGATCACGGGAGGGCGTGGTGCGGTTCAGGACTCGGGAGGCCTGCTGATGCTGGGGTGATCTCAGCTCCCAGCTTCCCGACAAACTGGTTTCTTTCGACAATTGGCATCGTTTCTGCTTGTTTAAGCTCCGCCGGTCACCGGACAGAAAAACCCAACAATAACCACCTCAATCCGGCGTGAGATGGTCAAAATACGACACTGCAAACAACATTATATGGCGAAGTTTAAACTCGAATACATCTGGCTGGACGGCTATGAGCCCGTAGCCAACCTGCGCGGAAAAACTCAAGTCAAAGAATTTGACACATTTCCGTCGCTGGCTGAGCTCCCCATGTGGGGATTTGACGGCAGCTCCACGCGCCAGGCGGAAGGCCACAGCTCGGATTGCATTTTGAAACCCGTGGCCTGCTACCCGGATCCCACCAAGACAAACGGCGCCCTGGTGATGTGCGAAGTCCTCCTCCCGGACGGCTCCCCGCACCCGACGAATGCGCGCGGGACGATCCTTGATGATCCGAATGCCTGGTTCGGGTTCGAGCAGGAATATTTCCTTTATCAGGACGGGGTTCCTATCGGGTTTCCGTCAGGGGGCGGATATCCTCCTCCGCAGGGAGAATATTATACCGGAGTCGGCTTTAAGAACGTGGGCGATATGGCCCGCGAGATCGTGGATACCCACCTCGATATCTGCTTGGAAGCAGGGATCAACCATGAAGGAATCAATGCCGAGGTGGCGAAGGGACAGTGGGAATTTCAGATCTTCGGCAAAGGCTCGAAGACGGCCGCCGATCAGGTCTGGATGGCCCGTTACCTGCTCCTCCGCCTCTGCGAAAAATACGGGGTGGATGTGAACTGGCACTGCAAGCCGCTAGGGAAGGACCTGGATTGGAACGGATCTGGCATGCACGCGAACTTCTCGACCAAGCACATGCGCGAGGTGGGAGGAAAGGCCTATTTTGAATCGCTCATGGCGGCGTTTGACAAATACAAGAACGAGCACATTGCGGTTTACGGGCCGGACAACCACCTGCGTCTCACCGGCCTGCATGAGACCCAGTCCATCGACAAGTTCAACTACGGGCTGGCGAACCGCGGGGCATCGGTGCGCGTTCCCCACAGCTTCGTCAACAACGGATACAAGGGATACCTCGAGGACCGGCGTCCGAATTCCCAGGGCGATCCTTACAAGATTGCGAGCAGGATCCTCCAAACGATCGCGACGGTTCCAACCAAATAGCAGAAAATAGCAGACGGGAGGCAGGCAGAAGCAAACGCCGTCCAGTTCACCCTGGACGGCGTTTTTTTGTTGGTCAGAGATCCGTGAAGATCCGCCGGCTGTGGCTGGCCCGGAACTGGTGGGGCGTCGTGCCGACGGTCCTCTTGAACGCCCGGTAAAACGTTTCGAGGGCGGGGAACCCGCAGTCGATGGCGATCGCCTTGATCGTGCGGTTGGTCCCGGAGAGCAGCCACTTCGCCTCGCGGATCCGGCGTGCGGTCAAGAACTGATGCGGCGTCTGGCTGAGGTGTTTGCGGAACAGGGCGTGGACATGGGGAGTGCTGATTCCCGCGGACTTAGCCAGATCCCCCACCCCGAGGTCATGCCGGCGAAACCCGGCCTCGAGAAAGACCAGCGCCGCCTCGACCGCTGGCGGGCGGACCGACTCGGGGTGCTGGACCGTTCCCCGATGGGATTCCCAGAGAAGCCGCGAGTGGGCGTAGCCTCCGAGAATCCCGCGGTCGACCGCGTCATCATGGTAGCTGAGCAGGAATTCCCGGCACAATTCTCGCGCCCTCTGGTGGTCGGGGATGACCGACACCCGCGGTGCCGGCCTCCCAGCGCGCGGGCTCACGGCAAAGGCCAGAGCCAGGCATTCGTAGGGCGAGCCGGATTCTGTCCGATGGATCGTCTCCTCTCCGGCCAAGTGCCAGAACAGTGCCCCGCAACCCAGCTTCAGTTCGCGATCCCCGGAGCGGAAATACACCACCCCTTCGGTGACGATTGAGGTGGCCCCCGGAATTCGGACCAGCAGTTAAGCTATAAAAAGCGATGGCGT